>NZ_JBHYKG010000016.1:0-58667 GCF_042741245.1 Kitasatospora sp. NPDC058965 | reverse complement strand
GCGGGCGCGGCCCCCGGCGCCGCGGCGGCGCCGGGGGCCGGCTCGGGCCACTCGACCTCGACGGTGGTCTGACCCGACTGCAGCCGGATCCGCCGCGGCGGCGTGGGCGCGGCCTTGGCCAGCTGGGCCACGCTGCGGCAGACCATCGCCAACGTGCCGTCGGGGCCGTCCGGCCGGTGCCCGTCCGACGGACCGTCCGGCCGCCGTTGCGACTGCTCGCGGTCGGGGTGCTGGTGGTCCGGCTGCTGGTGGTCCGACTTCATGTAGCTCCTCATCCGGCGCTCGGGGCGGCTCCCAGACCGAAGCGGTGGAACCGGCCGCCGCGGTCCCGCAGCAGTCGCTGCGGGTCCCACGGGCGCAGTTCCGCCAGCGCAGCGGTCACGGCGTCGCCCAGCAGGGCTGCGGCCCGCGCGTGATCCGTGTGCGCACCACCCGCTGGTTCAGGCACGACACCGTCGACGATACTGAGCCGGAGCAGCTCTCCGGCATCGACGCGCAGGGCGGCGGCCGCAGTCGGTGCCGCGTCGCTGTCCTTCCACAGGATCGCCGCGCAGCCCTCGGGGCTGATCACCGAGTACACGGCGTTGGCGCAGACCAGCACCCGGTCGGCCACCGCCAGTGCGAGCGCGCCGCCGCTGCCGCCCTCGCCGGTGATCACCGCGACGATCGGGACCGGCAGACGGGCCATCAGCCGCAGGTTCTCCGCGATCGCCACCGCCTGCCCGCCGCGCTCGGCGTCCGGGCCCGGGTAGGCGCCCGGGGTGTCGATCAGGGTGACCACCGGCAGGCCGAGCTTGGCGGCCAGCCGCATCAGCCGGGCCGCCTTGCGGTAGCCGCCCGGGCTCGGCATGCCGAAGTTGCGGCGCCGACGCTCCGTCAGGTCCACGCCGCCCTTCTGGTGCCCGATCAGCATCACGGGCTGCCCGTTCAGCAGGCCCGGGCCGCCGACCACGGCCGGGCAGTCCTCGGCGATCCGGTCGCCGTGCAGTTCCTGGAAGCCGTCCAGCAGGTGGGCGGCGTAGTCGAGGGTGGTGGGCCGCTCCGGGTGCCGGGCCAGGCAGACGGTCGCCCAGGCGTCCGGCGGCGACGGGTCCGCGGCGTGCTCGGCCGCTTCGGCCTGCTCCGGCTGCTCCGGCTGCTCGGCCTGCTCCGGCTGTTCCACCCGCTCGACCCGCTTCGCCTGCTCGGCCGGGTCCTGCAGCCGCAGCATCTGCCCCAGCACCGCCCGCAGCGCGCCGCGCGGCACCACCTCGTCGATCAGCCCGTGGCCGCGCAGGAACTCGGCGGTCTGGAAGCCGGCCGGCAGGGTCGCGCCGATGGTCTGCTCGATCACCCGCGGCCCGGCGAACCCGAGCCGGGCACCCGGCTCGGCGATGATCACGTCGGCGAGCGTCGCGAACGAAGCGGCCACGCCCCCGTAGGTCGGGTCGGTGATCAGCGAGACCACCAGCACGCCGGCCTCGTCCAGCTCGGCCAGCGCGTGCGCGGTCTTCGCCATCTGCATCAGCGAGAGCACGCCCTCCTGCATCCGGGCCCCGCCGGAGGCGGTGACCAGCAGCAGCGGGATCCGCAGCCGCAGGCTGGTCCGGGCCGCCTCGGTGATCTGCACCCCGACCGAGCAGCCGAGGCTGCCGCCGAGGAAGTCGAAGTCCATCGCGCAGGCGACCACCGGCCGGCCCTCGATCAGGCCCCGGACGCAGAGCACCGCCTCGTCCAGTCCGGTCCTGGCCCGGGCCTCGGCCAGCCGTTCGGGGTAGGGCCGCAGGTCGACGAAGCCGAGCGGGTCGGACACGCACTCCACCCGGCCGAGCGGCTGCGCCGAGCCCTCGTCGAGCAGTTGGGCGAGCCGCTGGCGCGCCGTCAGCCGCGCGTGCGCCCCGCAGTCGGGGCAGACCCGCAACCCGCGGCTGAACCGCTTGTCGTAGACGAGCGTGCCGCAGTCCGCGCACCGCACCCACGCGGTCGGCGCGGCGGCGGACGCCCGGGTGGTCTCGGTCATGGCTGTTCCTCCGGCGGGTGCGGGGCGGGTGCGGGAGCGGGAGCGGGGCGGGTGCCCACGGCCCGGAGTCCGGGGACCGGGGTCCGGGGTCCGGGGACCGGGGTCCGGGGTCCGGGGTCCGGGGTCCGGTTCGGTCAGCCGCGCTCCCAGCGGTAGAACTCGCGGGCCATCGCGTCCTTCGGCTCCCGCCAGGTCTGCGGGTCGTAGGCGCTGACGTAGGCCGCGAGGCGCGCGCTGACGTCGCGGAACTCCGGATGGTCCGTCAGCTGCGCGACGGCGGGGCCGGGCGGCCGGTCGGCCTCGACCAGGTGGAGGTAGAGGTCGCCGAACTGGAACAGGCTGCGACCGGTGACCCCGATCAGGCCCGGCAGCTCCCCGCGGTCGGAGGCGGCGAAGGTCTCGGCGATCTGCTCGGCCGCGTCGGGCTTCATCCTCGCGACGATCAGCGAGCGGTGCATGGCGGGTGTCCTTTCGGTTTCAGCGCGCGCTCTCGCGCGCGTGCTGCTCGACCTTGTCCCGGATGAGCGCCATCTGGATCTTGGAGTTGCGGTTGATGTGCTCGGTCATCCCGGCGTCGTCGACCGGGGCGGTCGGCTTCATCGCGAAGTCCTGGACCCAGCGCATGCTGGTGCCCTGGTCGACCTCCTGGTACTCCCACAGGATGTCCATCCGCTCGAACGGGCCGGTCTCCACCCGGCGGGCCCGGACGGTGCCGGCCGCCCGGTCGGTCTCCCGCTCCGAGACCCAGCTCCAGACCCGGCCCTCGTCGTCCGGGTGCATGGTCAGCCGGAACGTGGTCCGCGGGCCCTGCCGCTCCAGGATCTCCACGGTGGCGTACTCGCTGAACAGCTGCGGCCACGACTCCAGGTCGTTGGTGAGGTCCCAGGTCAGGTCCAGCGGGGCGGCGATCAGGATCGTGTTGTCGGTGTGTCCGGACATCTCAGGCTCCCGTGTTCAGCTGCTCGTTGACGTTGGTCAGGAACTCGGTCGGGGTCTTGCACCGCTCGGCCTCGTTGTCGATCGACTTGCCGTAGCGGTTCTCCAGCTCGGACACGATGCCGAGCAGGCCGAGCGAGTCCAGGTTGTAGACCTCGAACGGGGTGTCGGGCTGGTCGGCCAGCTGCTGCGGCTCGACGGTCAGGCCCGCCCGGGACTTCATCAGGCCGGCGAGCTCCTCGACGGTCACGGGGCTGTGCATGGTGGTTCTCCTTCTTCAGCGGAACGGGTGGAACGGGTGGGACGGGTGGGACGGGGCGGCCGCCCGGTCACAGCCGGTCGTCGCCGGCGCGGCGCAGCACCAGCGCCGAGTTGCAGCCCATCAGGCCGCGGCTCAGCACCAGCGCGGTGCGCAGCGGCACCCGGCGGGCCCGGCCGGTGACCAGGTTCAGGCCGTGCCGGACTTCGGTGACGTTCGGCGTGGGCGGCACCACGCCGTGCTCCAGGGCGAGCATCGCGGCGGCCACGTCGAGCGCGGAGGCGGCCGAGTAGGCGCGGCCGAAGCCGGTCTTGGGCGCGGTCACCGGCACGTCGGCGGCGTGCGGGCCGAGCACGTCGGCGAGCGCCAGCGCCTCGGCCTGGTCGGCCGCCGGTACGCCGAGCGCGTCCGCGAAGACGACGTCGATCTCGCCGGGCGAGCAGTCGGCCTCGTCGAGCGCGCCGCGGACGGCGCGGGCCAGCCCGTGGCGGGACTTCTCCCAGCCGCCGGTGCCGGTGAAGGTCGCGGCGTGGCCCGCGACCACGGCCCGCACCCAGGCGCCGCGCCGCCGCGCCGCGTCCTCCTCCTCGACCACGAACATCGCGCCGCCCTCGGCGGGCACGAAGCCGCAGGCGTCGTCGGTGAACGGGAGGTAGGCCCGCTGCGGGTCGGCGGCCAGGCTGAGCTCCGGGTAGCCGAGCTGGCAGACCACCGAGTAGGGCGCCAGCGGGGCCTCGGTGGCCCCGGCGACCACCACGTCGGTGCCGCGCCGGATGGTCCGGCAGGCCTGCGCGAAGACGTCCAGGCCGCCGGCCTCGTCGTTGGCCAGCACCCCGCAGGGCCCGCGGAAGCCGCCGCGGATCGAGATCTGCCCGGTGCTGGCCGCGTAGAACCAGGCGATGGACTGGTACGGCCCGACGAAGTGCGGTCCGCGGCCCCAGAGTTGCTGCAGCTCACCCTGGCCGAACTCGCCGCCGCCGGAGCCCGCCGCCGTCACCACGCCGACACCGAAGGGCTGTTGCCGCTCGGCGTCGACCCGGGCGTCGGCCAGGGCGAGTTCGGCGGCGGCCATGGCGAAGTGGGTGAACCGGTCGGTCTGCACCAGGTAGCGGTCCTCGATCAGTTCGGCCGCCTCGAACCCGTGCACCTCGCCCGCGACGCGCAGCGGCAGGTCCGTGCAGCCCTCCCGGGTCACCGGGCCGAGCGCCGAACTGCCCTGCTGGACCCGCTTCCAGAAGGCCGTGGCACCGACCGCGCCCGGCGCGATCACGCCGAGGCCGGTCACCACCGCCCGCCGGCCGCTGCGTTCGATCCTGCGCCGGCTCATGCGGGGCTCCCGTCGGATCGGGCCAGGACGACCGCGGACTGGAAGCCGCCGAAGCCGCTGCCGACCGAGAGCACGGTGCCCAACCGGGCCTCCCGCGCCGTCCTCGGCACGTAGTCGAGGTCGCACTCCGGGTCCGGGGTCTGGTAGTTCGCGGTCGGCGGCACCACGCCGTGGGCCAGTGCCAGGGCGCAGGCGGCGAGCTCGATGGCTCCGATGGCGCCCAGCGAGTGGCCGACCATCGACTTGATCGAGCTCATCGGGACGGCGTAGGCGTGCGCGCCCAGCGAGCGCTTCACCGCGGCCGTCTCGTGCCGGTCGTTCTGCTTGGTGCCGGAGCCGTGCGCGTTCACGTAGTCGACCTCGGTCGGGTCGATCCGGGCCTGCGCGAGCGCCCGGTCGATCGCCTCGGACATCTCGCGGCCCTCGGTGGTCAGCCCGGTCATGTGGTAGGCGTTGCCGAAGGTGGCGAAGCCGCGGATCTCGCAGTAGATCTTGGCGCCGCGGGCCCGGGCGTGGCCCAGCTCCTCCAGGACCAGGACCGCGGCGCCCTCCCCCAGCACGAACCCGTCGCGGGCGGCGTCGAACGGGCGCGAGGCGTGGGCGGGGTCGTCGTTGCGGGTGGAGGTCGCCTTGATGGCGTCGAAGCAGGCCACGGTGATCGGTGAGATCGGCGAGTCGGCCGCGCCGGCCACGATCACGTCCGCCCGGCCCTCCTCGATCAGGTGGAAGGCGTGTCCGACCGCGTCCAGGCCGGAGGTGCAGCCGGTCGAGACGGTCTGCACCGGGCCCTGGGCGCCGACCTGTTCGGCGACCTCGGAGGCGAGCGCGCTGGGCGAGAACGCCCGGTGCAGGTGCGGCCCGGCGGGCTCGGGCCGCACGTCCCAGTGGGCGCCCGCGGCGCTGACGGCCACGTAGTCGTGCTCCAGCCGGGTGGTGCCGCCGACCGCCGAGCCGAGCGAGACGCCGACCCGCCAGGGGTCGGTCACGGCGAGGTCGAGCCCGCAGTCGCGGACCGCCTCGCCCGCCGCCGCCAGGGCGAACTGCACGTAGCGGTCGGCGCGGGCGGCCTGGTCCGGGGTGAGGCCGCAGGCCAGCGCGTCGAAGTCGCACTCGGCCGCGATCCGCGAGCGGAAGCCCGCCGGGTCGAAGAGCGTGATGCCCCGGGTCGCGGTGCGCCCGGCGGTGAGCAGCTCCCAGAAGGCCGGGGCACCGATGCCACCCGGCGCGACGACGCCCAGGCCGGTGACGGCAACCCGGCGCCCGCCGCCGCGCTGCTCGGTCACGTGCGGCTCCGCCGTGTCCCGCCCGCTCATGTCGGCTCCTCGGTGTCCACATGGCCCAGCTCGGGCCGGGGCGCCAGCGGGCCGAGGTGGAAGACCATCCGGGCCTCGGTGCTGCCCACGTTGCGGAACCGGTGGCGCATCTCACGGGGGATCATCAGCCCGTGCTCGGGCCGCAGGTGGTGGGTGACCCCGTTCAGGTCCACCTCCAGCTCGCCGCTGACGACGAAGACGAACTCCTCGGAGTACGGGTGGTAGTGCTCGTTGATCTGCTCGCCGGGCTCGATCAGGGCGACGCCCATGAACCCGCTGGTGGACCCCACCGAGGTCGGGGTGAGCATCGCCCGCAGGTCGCCACCGCGCTTGCGGTTGGGTGCGGTCTCGTCGAGGGTCACGATGCGGACGGACTGAGTGGTCATGGCCTTGCTCTCTCTGCGTCGGCTGTGCTGCGTCGGAGGGTGCGTCCGACGGCGGTTCAGGTCTCCTCGGCCCGGCGGTCGGTGACCAGCTCCATCGCGCAGTCCGCCAGGAACCGCGTGATGCCGGGCACGGTCGCCAGGTCGGCCTCCGGTCCCGGCCGCAGGAACTGGCGCAGCGCCCAGGACTCCTCGCCGAGCGCGATGCCGGCCGCGGCGAGCGGGGCCTGCTGCCACGGGACGCGGAGCTCGACCAGGCGCACCAGCAGGCCGTCGCGCAGGAACATGGTGCTGCTGACCAGCGGGTGGCCGGGGTCCGCGGCCGCGAGCGCGTCCTGCTCGGTGAGCAGGATCGCGACGGCCTCGCCGCAGCCCTGGCGCACCGGGTAGCAGAACCCGTACCGGGTGGTGTCGCCGGTCCCGGCGCCCGCCGCGGTCTCGAAGTGCTGCACCGCCGGCAGTGCCGCCCGGGCGAAGAAGGTCCGCGCCGAGGTCGGATCGGTCAGGTCGCGCGCGACCTCCAGGTACGGGTTGACCGCCTCCTCGACGGCCCGCACCTCCGGCTGGGCGGCCACGTGGCGCAGCGCGTTCGCCAGGTCGCCGCGGACCTCGACGGCCCGCACCACCCGGTTGCCCCGCATGAACAGCGAGGTGCGGCAGAGCCGGGTGGTCGCGTCGACCTGCGCCTCGGGCGACCGGTAGTCGGCGAGGATCTCGGCGACGGCCCGTTCGCTGCCCGGCTTCACGGTGAAGGTGATCGCGTGGTGCACGATGCCGCCGACGCTCAGCGGCGGAGCGGGCACCGGGTCGACCGGCCGGCCGTGCGGTGCGGTGCCCGGCCCGACCGAGTGCTGGACGGCGTGCCCCGGCTCGGGCGTCTCCCGGGCGATGACGAACCGCAGCGAGTTGGTGTCGCGCACGCACCCGTGCAGCGGCTCCACCATCTTGCGGTGGGCCGCGCTCTCCACCCAGCGCAGGAAGGGCTCGGCGCTCTCCCACTCGCTGGTGATCAGCCACTGCGCGGCGTTCCCGAGCGACTGGCACAGCTGGTCGCTGATGTGCCCGGGCACCCCCGCCACCTGGTGGCGGATCTGCTCGTACGCCGCGAGGAAGTCCTGCTCGTGGCCGTCGTGGACCTCCAGCAGCAGGACGACCCGCAGCCGGGGCGGCTCGGTGGTGGTGGTGGCTGGCGCCCGGTCTTCCTCGATCGTCACGGTGCTCGTTCCTCTCAACGATCTGGCGATTGACGGCCCCCGCATCGCATACGGTCGATGCTCACGCAGCGCGGCCCGCCGTGCGCGGTGCGTGAGTCAGCCGGGTGAAGATCCGGCCGCCGGGCAGGCGCGGGGAGCCCGGCCGGGAATGGCTCCGCCATGTCTGCGAAGGATTCGACGATCGACCGCCGCGTACCGGTGCTGATCGTGGGCGGCTCCCTGGTGGGTCTGTCCACGTCGCTGTTCCTGGGGAGGCTGGGCGTGGACCACCTCCTGGTGGAACGGCACCGGGAGACCTCGCACCACCCGCGCGGCCGGGGCAACAACGTGCGCACCATGGAGCTCTACCGCACCGCCGGGGTGGAGCAGCCGATCCGCGAGGCCGCTTCGGTGCTCGCCGACAACCACGGCATCCTGCAGGCGGATTCGCTGACCGGCGAGGACCAGGAGTGGCTCTTCCGGCAGATCGACCCGGGCAACGGCCTGGCCCGGCTCAGCCCGTCCGGCTGGTGCCTGTGCAGCCAGAACGACCTGGAACCGGTCCTGCTGCGCAGCGCCCGGGAGCTCGGCGGCGACCTGTGCTTCGACACCGAGCTGGTCTCGTTCGAGCAGGACCCGGACGGGGTGACCGCCGTGCTCCGCACCCGCGGGACCGGAGACACCCGCACCGTCCGGGCGGACTACCTGGTCGCCGCCGACGGCCCGCGCAGCCCGGTGCGGGAGGCGCTCGGCATCGGGCAGACCGGCGCGGGCGACCTGTTCCACAACGTCAGCATCACCTTCCGGGCCGAGGGGTTGGCGGCGGTGGTGGGCGACCGGCGGTTCATCGTCTGCTACCTGACGAACCCCCGGGGCGCCGGCGCGCTGCTCCCGGTCGACAACGAGCGGGAGTGGGTCTTCCACGCGCCCTGGCACCCCGACCGCGGCGAGACCCTGGAGGACTTCACCGACGAGCGGTGCGCCCACCTGATCCGGGCCGCGACCGGGGTGCCGGACCTCCAGGTCGAGATCACCGGGAAGGCGCCCTGGCACGCCGCCGAGCGGGTCGCCGAGCGGTACGGCCACGGGCGGGTCTTCCTGGTCGGGGACGCGGCGCACGAGATGTCCCCCACCGGTGCGTTCGGATCGAACACCGGGATCCAGGACGCGCACAACCTGGCCTGGAAGCTCGCGGCCGTGCTGCGCGGCTGGGCCGGGCCCGGCCTGCTGGACAGCTACGACGCGGAGCGGCGCCCGGTGGCGCTGGCCACCAGCGCCCGGGCCTCGGCCCGCTCGGCCGAGCACAAGCACCCGGGCTACGACGCCGCCCCCGGCGGTGGCCGGCAGGCGGGGATGCTGGCCGTGGTGCTCGGCTACCGGTACGCCTCCGGCGCGGTGCCGGGCGCCGCACCGGGCGGGCCCGACTCCGCGGTGCCGCTGGAGTTCCGGCCGGTGGCGGTGCCCGGCGGTCGGGCGCCGCACCAGTGGATGACCAGGGCCGGCGCCCGGGTCTCCACGCTGGACCTCTACGAGCGGATCCCGGTGCTGCTCAGCGGTCCGGAGGACGGCGCCTGGCAGGCGGCCGGCGAGCGGGTCGCGGAGCGGCTCGGCGTGCCGATCAGCTGCCTGCGGGTGGGCCACGACCTGCTGCCCGAGCCCGGTGCCGACTGGGCGGGGCTGCACGGCGTGGACCCGTCCGGCGCGGTGCTGGTGCGGCCGGACGGGTTCGTGGCCTGGAGCAGCGCCGGCCCGGTCGCCGACCCGGAGGCCGAGCTGGCCGAGGTGCTGGGCCGGATGCTCAGCCTCTGACACCGCGTCACCCCCGACGCCCGGCCGGCTGCCGGCGGGGCGTCAGGGGGAGACCCGGTACCGGCCCGCCATGCCGCCCATCAGGTGGTGGGTGGCGTGGCAGTGGTAGATCCACTCCCCCGGGTTGTCCTCGGTGTACTCGACCGTCAGCGTCGTGGCCGGCCCGATCAGCTCCGAGTCGACCCAGCCGCCGCCCTGCCCGCTGCGCCAGCGGTGCCCGTGCAGGTGGAAGACGTGCAGCTCGTTGCCGAGCGCGACCACCCGCCAGCGCACCCGGTCCCCGACCTTCGCCCCGAACGTGGGGGTGTTGTCGAGGTAGGCGCCGCCGTTGACCAGGTTCAGCGACATGCCCAGCGACGGGATGTCGCTCTTGTAGACGTCGTGCAGCACGACGACGCACTCCCGGTCCACCGCGGCGGTCCGCCCGTCGGTGACCGCGAGCACGCCGAGCAGGCCGAGCTGCGCGCCGATCTCCATCACCGGCTCGCCCGCGGCCTCGGGCACGGGCGCGCCGTGCGGATCGGCCGCCCGCGGCGCGGGCGCCGGCGGTGCCGGGACCGTCTGCGGCGCCGAGTGGTCGTGGTAGGGCCAGGTGCCGACCGAGCCGGGCGTGCAGAACCAGCGGTAGGTGTAGTCGGCGCCGAACGGGACGGCGGTGCCCGGTGCCTGCGGGTCCTCGGCGAGCCAGCCGCCGTCGTGCTCGGGGGTGTAGCGGACCCCGTGCGGGTGCATGCTGTGCGGCCACCGGTAGTGCGCGTCGTTGTTGCGGAAGTGCACCCGGATCTCGTCGCCGACCTCGGCCCGCAGCACCGGGCCCGGGATGCCGCTGTTGGCGCCGATCCCGGTCGGCGACAGGTCGGCGTCGAGCGGCTGCCCCCAGTTCGGGGTGTAGGCCCGGAAGCCCAGCGCCCGGAAGCTGGTCTGCGCCGCGGTGAAGTGCCGGCCGGACATCGGGTCGTTCCCGCTGGGCACGGCATTGTGCTCGAAGGAGTCGGCCTGGACCCAGTACTCGCGCACCCGGCCGCTGGGGCGGAAGGCGTCCACCGCGAACGGGTCCTCGTCCGGGCACCGGGCGGCGGTGCCCGGCTGGCTGTCCTGGGCCGCCGCCGGCGTCGGCAGCCCCACCGAGCCGGCCAGCGCGGCGGCCCCGCCGAGCAGGGTGCGCACCAGGCTGCGGCGGCCGGTGCCGCCGGTCCCCGGTCCCGGGCCGTGCTCGCCCACGGTCTGATCTGCTGTGCGGTCGACCGGCATGTCGCCCCTTTCCGCGCCGGCGCGGGCCCGGCAGGCCCCCGTCGGCGGGCCGTCCCGCCGTCCAGCGCTGCTCCGGCGAGCGTAGGCACGGCGGACGGCGGTGGGCGGGAGCCTCCCCCGTGGATTCCCCCGCCCGGCGGCAGACCGCGCGCCCGGCCGTGGGCCGTCAGTGGCGCCGACGGCGGCGGCGCACGACCACGAAGTACAGCACGGACAGGCCGACGAGCAGCGCCACCGCGGCGAGGATGTGGCTGGAGGCGATCCGCAGGTCCGCCACCACCACGGTCAGCACCGCCCCGCCGATCAGCACCGCGGACACGGCCGACCGCAGGGCGACCAGCAGGGCTCCCGGGCGCAGGAAGCCGCGCCCGGCGTCCGCCGCGCCCTCCTCGGCCTCCGCACCGGCACCGTGCGGCGCGTAGTAGGCGACGGTGCGCGCGGCCAGCCGGGAGGTGGCGCGCCGGTACATCTCGGCGCTCGCCGGGATCCACACCAGCGGCACGACGAACCCCACGGCCACCACGGCGATCACGCTGAGCCAGACCCCCGCCCGGCGCAGCAGGCTGACCGGCCGGTCACTGATGGTCAGCAGGCCGATCAGGTAGGCCAGGCGGCGCACCATGACCCACCAGCTCGGCGGGGCCTCGGGTTCCTGCTCCGCGCCGGACTCCCGGTCCCGCGGCGCCGCCGCCGCGTCGAGGAGCGCGCGGGCCGCCTCCGTGGTGGGGCTGACGCCCTGGAGCACCAGCAGGTCCTCGGTCAGCGCGGCGGGGTCGCGGTCGGGCTGGTAGAGGGCGGCGAGCTCCAGGACCATCCGGATCTGGGCGATCAGCGCCGCGACGAAGGCGGCCGGCCACAGCACCATGAACGGTCCGCCCAGGAACGCCCCGTCGAGCACCGAGGTGCGCACGCCCCGGGTGGTCAGCTGCTCGCTCAACCGCCCGGTGGCGGCGTCCGGCTGCTCGGCGCGCACCTGGTCCGTCTTCGCCCGGGCGCGCGAAGCGAGCAGGTCCACGGCCTGGACGGCCATGGCCTCCGGCATGTGGCGGGGGTCGGCGCTGGCCGCCTGGAGCAGCGTCCGCACTGGTCCCGGTGGTTGCGCCGCCGCACCACGACGAGCTCTCACCCTCGAAAGCTAACGCACCGTGGCGCCGCGGGCCCACCCGAGCCGCGGGGCGCTCACGAGGACCCCGGGCCGGGCTGGTCCGCCCGGCGGTCGCGGGCCGACCGCCAGCGCGAGCGCATCTGGGCCACCAGGTGGTCCCACTCGCGGCGGACCTCGTCGTCCGGGGGGCGGCGCCCGTGGGCGATCCGGACCAGTTCCTCGCGCACCTCCCGGCCCAGCGCCGCCGATCCGACGACGACCAGCATGATGCTGAAGAGCGCCGAGATCATCGCGAAGACCGCGCCCACCGAGCCGTAGCGGGTGGCGTAGGAGCTGAACAGGTGCGGCAGGTAGACCACCGCGCCCACCGAGTAGACGCCGAGCAGGACGGCGCCGATGACGGCGAACGGGACCAGGTCCCGCCACGGGATGCGCTTGGCGCTGAGCATCCAGCCGCTCCCGACCAGGAGGACGGCGGTCAGCGGCGCGGTGCAGAGCGTGGCCAGCAGCTCCAGCCGGCCCCGGCCCAGAAGGCTGCGCACCCACCCGGTGGCCACCAGGTACGCCCCCAGGCCCAGCACCCAGCGCACACCGTTGGGGGTGTTCTTCACGCTCAGCGGCTTGAGCTCCCAGGTCTGCTCGAACAGGCGCTGCGCCGCCCGGGTGAAGCTCAGCACCGAGATCACCAGGAAGACCGCCCCCAGGATGCCCACGCTGGTGCCGGCGTCGGCGACCGGGGAGAACAGCTGCCGGACCGCCTCGGCCCCGCCCCCGGTGAGCCCGTAGCGGTTGATCACCCGGTCCGCGAGGTCCCAGTGCCCGAAGTGCCCGAACAGCGCGCCCGCCAGCAGGGCGAGCGGGATCAGCGCGGTCAGCGCACTGGACGCCAGCGCCATCGAGCGGTCGAACCCGACGACCCGCTGGAACCGGTTGACGACGCGCAGCGCGAAGGCCGGACGCAGCCAGAACGTCAGCGTCCTGACGAGGCGTTCGCGCTCGATGTCGACGGCTCCGCCCTCCTCCGGCTCCCCGCCTGCGTGTCAGGGGCGAGCCTAGTGCGGCGCGGCGGCGCGGACCGGGTGCGACGCGGCCGGGCGGCGACGCGGGGTGGCTGACGGATCGTCCGGTCCGTCCGCCGCCCGCCCGGCACCGCGCCCTGTCACCCCCACCGCTTATCCTCGTTGCGGCCCGTCGCCGACCGGTGGGGGACCGTTCGTTCCTGTCCGTACCACGCTTTGTTCACACCGGAGGATGGACCCATGGTTGACCGGCCCTTGACGCTGATGGCAGTGCACGCCCACCCCGACGACGAGGCCACCGGAACCGGAGGTGTGCTGGCCCGGTACGCGGCGGAGGGCATCCGCACGGTCCTGGTCACCTGTACCGACGGCGGCTGCGGTGACGGACCGGGCGGCGCCAAGCCGGGCGAGCCCGGCCACGACCCGGCGGCCGTCGCCGCGATGCGCCGTCAGGAGCTCGAAGCCAGCTGCGAGGTGCTGAAGGTCAGCCACCTGGAGCTGCTCGACTACGCCGACTCCGGCATGATGGGCTGGGCGGCCAACGACGCCCCCGGCTCGTTCTGGCGCACCCCGGTGGCCGAGGCCGCCGCCCGGCTCGCCGACCTGATGCACCGGTACCGGCCCGACGTGGTCGTCACCTACGACGAGAACGGCTTCTACGGGCACCCGGACCACATCCAGGCCAACCGCATCACGACCGCGGCGCTGGAGCTGTCCGGGCTGACGCCGAAGGTGTACTGGACGACGGCGCCGCGCTCGATGATGAAGCGGTTCGGCGAGGTCATGCGCGAGTTCGGCTCGGACTGGGAGGAGGCGGACACCGCCGGTTCCGCCGAGGCCGCGGGTGCCGCCGAGCCCGCCGCGGTCCCGGAGATGCCGGAGATCGGCCTCCCCGACGAGGAGATCACCACCTGGGTGGACACCACCGCCTTCGGCGGCCAGAAGTTCGACGCCCTGGCCGCGCACGCCAGTCAGGGCGAGAACATCTTCTTCCTGAAGATGGGCAAGGAGCGGTTCACCGAGCTGATGGGGGTGGAGACCTTCGTCCGGGTCCGCGACACCACCGACGCGCCGGTGCCGGAGAACGACCTCTTCGCCGGCCTGCGCTGAGCCCGGCCGCCCCGGGCCCCCGCGAGGCCACGGGCCTCTCCGGGGCTCGGGGCGCGGGGGCGCGGGACGGGTCGGCGGCCGGTGCGTCACGGGGCGCACCGCAGTCGCCCGGCGAGTCCAGGGATAGAACTCCCGCAACACGGGCAGAACTCCGGCACAACCCGTGATGCCCAGGAGGTGACGGAGATGGCCGGGATCAGAGTGGCCAAGCGCCCGACCGTGCAACGCCCGCGGCCCTCGCAGGCCCCGCTCGATCTGCGGACACCGTCGGGCCGCCCACTGCCCTACTGACCGTCAGGGCGTCGCCGGGCCTGCGGCGGGGATGTCCTGACGGTCACCCAGCTGTCCGTCCGTCAGGTACCCGCAGCGGCCGGGTCGCCCGGGCGCGGCCCACGGACGCTCGGCCGCGCCCCTCCCCCTGCCGCCCGGCGCTCCCCCGGCTACCCCTCGACCTGCACCTTGTCCGCCTGCATGCCCTTCTGCCCCTGGACGGCTTCGAAGGAGACCCGCTGGCCCTCCACCAGCGACTTGAACCCGGTCCCTTCGATCGCCCTGAAGTGGACGAAGAGGTCCGGACCGGACTCGGGACTGATGAAGCCGTAGCCCTTCTCGTCGTTGAACCACTTCACGGTGCCGTACTGGCGCTCGGCCATGCCCTCTCCTCGTGTTCCGATGGCCCTGTCGCCGAGATCATCTCACACGGCGCAGCGCCGCCGACACGAAGCGTAGTGCGCCGAGCCGGGTCGAGTCGCCGCCCCCGAGCGGAGCTGATCCGTCGTCACCGTGCTGGTCCGACCCGGTGCGCCGCACGCCCCGGCCGGTAGGCTGACGATCATGACATTTCCCAGAGACGCCGGTGAGTTGACCGCGGTGTTCCGGCCGTCCGCCGGGAACGACTCGGTGACCTTCCCGAACGGCACGGTGCCCCGATTCGTGGCCCCCGGCTCGGCGACCGGCGAGCGGTTCGGCCTCTTCGAGTGGCACATGGCGGGCCCGCGCGGCGAGCGCGACAGCGGCCACTTCCACAAGACCTTCTCGGAGTCGTTCTACATCCTGTCCGGCGAGGTGACCCTCTTCGACGGCCGGGAGTGGGTGACGGCGCGTCAGGGCGACTTCCTGTTCGTGCCCGAGGGCGGCGTGCACGGCTTCACCAACGAGTCGGACGCCCCGGCGTCGATGCTCGTCCTCTTCACCCCGGGACCGGCCCGGGAGAAGTTCTTCCAGGAGCTGGCCGAGATCCGGCACTCGGGGCGCGAGCTCGACGAGGAGGAGTGGGCCGAGCTCTACGCGAGGCACGACCAGTACCGGGCGTGAATCGCGTCCCGGGCACCGGCCTCGAACGCCCGTGCCCGATCCCCTCCCTCGGCGCGCCGCTTGCCCGTACGCTCGTCCTGCGGGCATCCGGCCGCAGGGGGAGGACCTGATCGCGTGACAACTCCTGGAGGACACCCGGCCTTCGGGCCGGGGCACCTGCCCGCCGGGCCGTGGCTGCGGCCCGGCTGGGCGGTCGCGCCGCCCGCGCCCAAACCGGGCACGGTACCGCTGCGCGCGCTCGATGCGGCGGACGTGATCGGCGGGGTCTTCGGCACTGTGCGCCGGTACCCGGCTGCGCTCTACTACCCGCTGCTGCTCGTCGGTCTGGCCGGTGCGGGCGTGTTCGGCGGCTGCCTCGCCGTCGCCCGGGACGCGGTCGCGCCGCTGCCGGCCTCGGGCCGGCTGACCCACCAGCAGGTGGCGGACCTGGTGACGGCCGGCGCCGCGCTCCTCGTGGTGCTGGCCCTGCTGGCGGTCCTCGACTACGCGGTCGCCGCGGCGGTCAGCTGCGTCGTGCTGCGCCACGCCGTCCTGGGCCGGCCCCTGACGGCGCGCCGGGCCTGGGCCGAGGCCCGGCCGTGGGTCTGGCGCGTGCTCGGCGTGCAACTCCTGGTCGGGGCGGCCGCGCTCGGGATCCTGCTCGCCTCCGCGCTGCCGAGCGTGGTGCTCTTCCTGCTCAACGGCGGCGGCGCGGCCGGCTGGGCCCTGCTGCTCCTGCTCCCCGGCACGGCCGGCGCGCTCCACGTCGGAGTGCGCCTGCTCCTCGCGGTGCCGGTGCTGGTGCTGGAGGAGCAGCGCCCGGTGGCCGCCGTGCGGCGCGCCTGGCGGCTCAACGAGGGTGCCTGGTGGCGCACCCTGGGGATCTCCTACGCGGTCACGCTGATCGGCGACGCGGTGGCGCGGTCGGTCACGACCACACTGGCCGCGGGAGTGCTCCAACTGCTGCCGCAGGACGCCCTCGACGGCGGGTCGGACGTCTCCGCCAGCTGGCTGTCCGGCAGCGGCGTGCTGGTGCTGGCCGTCGGCTGCGCCGCCGTCCTCGCCCTGCTCTCGGTGGCCCGGGCGCCGCTGGCACCCCTGACCAGCGGGCTGCTGTACCTCGACCGCCGCTTCCGGCGGGAGAACCTGGCACCGACGCTCGCCGCAGCGGCCGGCACCGCGGCCGCGCCGCCGCCGGCCCCCGGGCGCGCCTGGTGACGGAGCGTCAGGTGCGGGCGTGGACGAGCAGGCTCGGGCAGTGGCGGCGCATCGCGTCGGTGACGGGCTCGGGGGTGCGGCGCAGGTCGGCGAGCAGGATGACCGGCACCACCAGCGGACTCTCCTGACCGGTCGACAACTCCCTTTTGCGGCGCAGCAGGACGGTCACCCACGGGTGCCCGGGGGCACTGGGCCAGACACCGGCGACGTCCGACCAGGGCAGGTAGCCGAACCGGGCGTACTCGACGCCGTCGTCGGTGAGGCGCAGCGGCGGCCTGCGCCTCAGGTAGGTCCGGCGGCCGAGCGCGAGGAGCAGGGCACCGGACAGCGGGCCCAGGAAGCTCCCCCAACTGTGCAACCCGGTCCATCGGTTGAGCAGGTCCGTCAGCACGAGTGCCAGCGCGGCCAGCCCGGCGCAGACGAGCAGCAGCCACCAGTTGATCAGGATCCTGCGCAGCGAGGCACGGTAGACGGTGACCGGGCCGGTGGCCTCGGGAGCGGGCGGTCGCCGCGCCGCCGCGGGCCCCGGCGGGCGCAGTTCCTCGTCGGACCGCTCGTCGCTCGGCTCCGCCGCGGTGAGGCGGACCAGCAGGTCGCCGCGGCCGTCCGCCAGGTCGACGCCGAAGTGCCGGACGGGGACGACGGTGCCGTACGGGGTGCCGGGCGGTATCGCCACCGCCACCCACTCGCCGCTCGGCGAGCGCACGGACACGGTGGTGCCGTGCAGGCGCTCGGTGTGGCTGACCGGCAGGTCGAGGCCCAGATCGGCGTCGGCACGGGTGAACTCCGGATCGGGCAGCACGTGCACCGTCACCAGCAGGTCGCCGGCCGGTCCGTCGCCCGGGCCCGCGAAGCCCTGCCCGGCCAGCCGGATCCGCTGCCCGTCGGCGACCCCGCGGGGCAGCCGGGTCTCGACGGTGCGCAGCTGCGCGCCGTGGCCGCTGCCCTCGCAGCCGTCGCAGCGCCGCTCGCCGACCACCCCGGTGCCGTGGCAGAGCTCGCACCGGGTCGGCACCTTGAGCAGCACCGGGGTCTCGCGCAGCGACTCCCGGAAGGAGAGGGTGGCCTCGGTGGTGAGTTCCCGACCGCGCAGGCCGGCGGCCCGGTTGCGGGCGATCAGGAAGCTGCCCGCCTGGTTCCCGGCGTGCGAGCCCGGTCGGGGTTTGCCGTCCCGGACCAGGCGGTCGGCGACGGTGTCGAAGAGCCGGCCGAGCCGGATCCCGTCGCCCTCGCCGGGGATGCCACTGTCGACGGCGTCGACCAGGTACTTGGTGAGGTAGGTCTGCGGCCGCTCCGCCTCGCCGTCCAGCTGGTACCACGCCGGGCTGTACGGACCGCTGGCCATGATCAGGTAGAAGCCGTGCGCGGCGGGCAGCGCCCGGTCGTCCGCGAGTCGGCCGGCGGTCTCCGCGGCGAGGCCGGCGAAGCAGCAGTCCAGTATCGCGATCTTGGTCCGGGCGGGGCAGTCCTGGAAGGCGTCGCGGACCTGTTCGAAGGTCAGGCTGGTGGCCTTGCGGTACCGCGACTCCCGCCGGCTCTGCCCCAGGGCCAGGCAGAGCTGGGTGTTGGCGTCGTACTGGCCGTGTCCGACGAAGTAGAACAGCGCGACGTCGGTGACGCCCTCGAACGCCTCGATCAGCCGGGTCGGCAGGTCGCCCGGGGCCGCCACGTCGGGGAAGCGGGTGATCCGGTCCTCCGGCCAGTTGCCGAGCGGCCCGGTGAGCATCTCCGCGAACCGGTCGAAGCTGTGCCGGGCGGCCGGCACGCTCTCGAACTCGGCGTAGTTCCAGGCGCCGACCAGCACGGCCCGGGAGGCGCCGAACCCGCGGTCGAGCGCGTCAGCCATTCAGCGCCCGGTCCACGACCCGCAGCGCGTCCTCCGCGTTGGCGGCGGTGACCTCGACCTCCAGATCGTCCCGCTTGATCGTGACGCTGACGTCGGTGCGACGGGACCGGATGAACTCGGGGATCGTGCTCACGGCCGTCGCCAGCACGCCGCCGCTGGCCGCCACCACCTGCAGGAAGTCCCAGACCCCCAACTCGCCCGCACGGGGCGCGCCGGACAGCTGCACCACCTGCACGCCCGGGACGTGCTCCAGCAGCGTGCGCAGTGCTCGGACCTCGGCCGGGTCCGACACCTGCAGCTCGATGGTGATCACGGCGTTCGCCCCCGCCTGTCGTGTTCCCGCTGGACAGGAGCTAGCAGTATCACGACGCGTAGCGAGCGGGAAGCCTTGCCGGGTAGGTTAACTGACAATCCGTCCACCATTGGCGCGGCCACGGTCCTGCGGCACCGAACGGCCCGCCGGGGTCGCGGTCGGCGTGGTCCGCCGACCTGCGCAGCAAGGAGCCGGTCCGTGTCCGCCTACGGGATCGTCACCGTCACCCGCACCCTCGACTTCTCCGGCTCGGCGCTGCCGTTCCGGGTGCTGGTCGACGGCGCCCTCGTCGGCAAGGTCCGGATCGGCGGCTCCGTGGAGCTGCCGGTCACGCCCGGCGTCCACCGGGTCCGACTGGCGCAGACCCTGTTCGCCAGCGCCCCGCTGACCCTGCAGGTCGAACCGGGCGGTCGGCACCACCTGATCGCCGGGATCAGCAGGGGGCTGCGCGTGTTCGTCCCGAGTCGCGCGCTGCTGCTCGTCGCGCGGGCCGATCCCGCCGCTTGACGCAGCGTCGGCCCGCTCCTCGGCGCGGTCCGGGGCGGCGGCCGCACCACCGGCGGCCGGCACTGTGATCACGGCCGTCAGACGACGTCGAACTCGTTGCCCTCGGGGTCCTGCAGGGCGACGGCGTACCGCCCCGCATCCGGCTGGTCGTTGATCCGCAGCACAGCGGCACCGGCTTCGACCAGCCGTGCCCCGAACAGCCCGCCGGACCGGGGCCGGCCGAGGCCGGTCCCCGGTCGTAACCGGCGGGTTCGCCCCCGGCGGCACTCAGCTGCTCGGGCCGTTCTACCGGTCGGGGCCGGCCGCTCCGGCGCCTGCTAGCTGAAGCACTGAACCGCCCAGTCGGAGCTGAACACGTAGTTCGGCCCGGTGGGGTCGTAGTACCAGGAGTCCACCGGAGCGCCGTACGGCGAACACTGACCGTAGGTGAAGCCGGCCGCCCCGGCCGCGAGCTCGGCGTGGTTGAGCGCGTGCTGCTCGGCCATGGACATGTTCGAACCGATGCCGTGGCCGTAGTAGATGCCCGTCGCCGGGGCCGCCGATGCGGGGACCGCAGCGGCTCCCAGCATGATGCCGACCGCCGCGGTGGCACCCAGCAGCTTGGAGATCGTCCTCACGGATCGTCCTTTCGTCGGAGCTCCCTGAGCAGAGCGAACGCCCCACGCATGAGCTGGAATTGACGGCTCGACAAGTCTCGTTCACCTCAGTTCGAGCACAGGACCAGCTTGATGCCGCCATGCCGATGCGTCAACTGGTGTGGATGACATGGCTTATTGACGCCATTTCAGCTGCGATCGACCGGCTTGCCACACCACGGTGCGGCCCCTCGCCCAGGCGGCGAGGGGCCGGGCGCCCCGGGCCGGCGGCCGGCGGCGTCGGCGTGCTTCAGCCCGAGAGGGGAAGCCGCGTTCAGAGCTCCCACACGAAGCGGCGACAGACGTGCACACGGGCGAACTGCTCACGCAGCAGCGGCTCGTCCCGCAGCGGCGCATGCAGGAAGGCGATGATCGGCCGTAGCCCCGGCCGTCGTTCGGCGATGGCCCGGTCGGGCTCGGCGGGCTCGGTGTAGTAGTTCGCGTAGACGTGCAGGTAGTGCTCGCTCTCGGCGAAGCCCATCGCCCGGTACCAGCGCAGGGTGTCCGGGTCGTCCCTGGTCCAGGCATCCAGCGTCGGCACACCGAGCGCGCCCACGCGGGTGCGGGCCTCGGTGAGCAGGGCGCGGCCGATGCCCCGGTGCTGGTGATCGGGATGAACGGCGACGGTGTCGACGGTCGCCAGCGTGCCCTCGACGGTGACGTCCATCATCCCGACCACGGCACCGGACGCCTCGACCGCCACCAGCTCGAAGCCCGGCGCGGGGATCACGGGCTTGGCCTTCACAACGGCGTCGAAGTAGGCGGTGCTCAGGAAGGAGAGCACCCGGCAGCGCAGCCAGGCGGTCTCGTCGGCGGGGGTGTACTCACGTACGGCGTAGCTCAAGGGAGTGATCCTCCGTGTGCGTGGCGATGTCCGGACGGTGGCGGTCGCGACGTCGAAGGATCACGGCGAGATTCTGCGCGCTGCCCCCGTGCCCGGGCAATCGGTTTTGCCCGCCGCCGGCCCGGGCCGAGGCGGGCGGCGGCCTCGAGCAGCTCGGGGACGGGCACGGCCCGGAGCCGGCCCGGGGCACTGCTCAGAGTGCGACCGGGCCGAGCTCCGCCGCGGTCCTCGCCAGGGCACGGACGGCCGGGCTCTCGTCCGCGGAGCGCCAGACGAGCGCCCACCGCAGTTCCGGCGCGTCCTCGACGGGGAGGAAGACGATGCCCGGCGGGCTGCTGTAGCGGGCGGCGATCTCACCCAAGGGGTGGACGCACTGGCCGGAGGCGACCAGGGCGAGGATCTCGTGGAAGGTGTGCGCGGCGGGTCCGCGGGGGATGCGGCGCCCGCCGGGGGTGCGGATGGGCACCATCGACGCCACCCAGTACTCGGGGGCGCCCGGGCCGAGATCGACGACCTGGTGGTCGGCCAGGTCCTCCAGCGAGGCGGTGCCCCGCGCGGCCAGCGGATGGTCCGCAGCGACGGCCAGCACGCGTCCGCCGGTCAGCACGGTGGGGCCGACCGTGAAGTCCGGTTCGGCGACGGGGAGCCACAGGACGTTGACGTGGTGGGCACCGGAGCGCAGGGCCGTGAAGGGATCGCTGCCGTTGATCTCCCTGAACTGGATGTCGCTGCCCGGGTAGCGGGCGCGGAACGCGTCGGTGAGCGCGCGCAGTTCGTGGCCGGCATGGCCGAAGACGCCGAGCCGCAGGGTCCGGCCCTCGGCCAGTCCGGCCGCTTCGGCGCGGTCGAGGCCCTCCTTCAGCAGGTCGACGGCCTGCTGGAGGTCGTCGCGAAGGCGCCGCCCGACCGGCGTCAGGCTCACCCGCCGGCTGGTGCGGTCGAAGAGGACGACGCCGAGGCGGCGTTCCTGCCTGCTGACGGACTGGCTCACCCGGGCCTGGGACACCCGCAGCCGTTCGGCGGTCCGGCCGAAGTGCAGTTCCTGAGCCAGGGTCAGGAAGATCTCGATGTCCCGCAGCTCCATTGATAACTCCAGGCTTATGGATAGCTGCACGGATCGTACATTGTTCCGCCTCTCCCCCGCCCCGATGCTGGATCTGTCAGCGGGAACGGGCGGCACCCGCCTGGACCCCTCCCCCACCAGGCAAGGCGGACCGATGAGCGATCACCTGCAGGACCTCGCCGACCGCATCGAGATCGAGGCGTTGCGCGCCGAGGTCTCCGACGCGGTGATGATGCGTGACTACGAGCGCGCGGCCGCGCTGTTCACCCCGAACGGCACGATGCGGTGGCCGCACATCGGGCGGGAGTTCGTCGGCAGGAGCGAGATCCGCGCCGGCATCGAGTGGGGGCAGGGGCTCTGGGAGTTCTTCGTCCAGACCGTCCACCCGGGCGTCGTCCGGGTGGACGGCGACCTGGCGGCCGGCCGCGCCTGGATCCAGGAGTTCGGGCGGCTGCACGACGGCAGCTCCCATGCGAACTACGCCGTCTATCACGACCGTTACGCACGCACTCCGGACGGCTGGCGGTTCACCGAGCGCGTCTACGAGGTCCGGTACGAGGACTCCACCGCGCTGCCCGGCTCCGCTCCGTCCGCGGCCACTGCCTGACGCCCGAGCGATCGACCCACCCCACTCCACCCACCACACCCCAGGGGAGCAGATGAACACGACCACCGTGGCACGGACTTCGGTGCTGATCACCGGAGCCAACAAGGGCCTCGGCTTCGAAACGGCCAAGCGGCTCGGGCACGAGGGCTGGCGGGTCTTCCTCGGCTCACGCGACGGGAGCCGGGGCCGGGCAGCCGCCGACCGGCTGATCGCCGACGGTGTGGAGGCGGTCGCGGTCCGGTTGGACGTCACCTCGGACGCCTCGGTGGCCGACGCCGTCGAGCTGGTGCGCGAGCACACCGACACGCTGGACGTACTGATCAACAACGCCGGCACACCGGGCCTGGCCGTCGCCCCCGCCGAGGCGACGGTCGACGAGCTCCACGCGGTCTACGACACCAATGTCTACGGGCCCGTCAGGGTCACCCGGGCCTTCCTGCCCCTGCTCCGGGCAGCGGCGAATCCGCGCGTGGTGATGGTGTCGAGCGCGGGCGGCTCCTTCGCGGTGGTGACGGACCCGGAGCAGCCCATCGCGCGGATGCACGAGCTGGCCTACTGCTCGTCGAAGGCGGCCCTCAACATGCTCACGGTGCGCTACGCCCAGGCGCTCCCGCAGGTGAAGTTCAATCTCGTCACTCCCGGCGAGGTCGCCCACCACAAGTTCGCCGCCACCGACATGAACAACCACCGGGGCCAGCTGACCGCGGCGGAGGGCGCCGAGCCGATCGTGCGGCTCGCCATGCTCGACGCCGACGGACCGAGCGGCGTCTTCGTCGACCGCTTGGGGCCCGTCGCCTGGTGACGTCGTGCGCCGGATACCTCGTCCGCGACCTGCCCCGTGTCATGGTGGTGGCAACCGTCACCGAAGCCACCGGGCCCGCCCGGTCACCGAGCTCGACGCCTGTGCGGGGTGGCTTCTTCACAGGAGGAGCTGCTCATGCGTGCGGCCACCGGCCTCGGCATCCGCGCCGTCACCACCGCCGTCCTGGCGATCACCGCCGTTCCCGGTCCCGTTGCCGCCGCGGACGCGGACGCGACGCGCTACGTCAACGTCCCGGTCGCCACGCTCTGGACCAGCCCGCAGTCGCCGCGGCCCGGGGTCGACGACCTCGCCCTGGGCAGGCAGCCGGACGTGCGCGGGTGGATCGCCTCGATGAGCGATGCGCAGAAGCGGGAGCTGGACGCGCAGACCCAGGCGCTCTACGGAGCGCGGGTCACGGTCGACCGGACGGTCACCGTCGCGGGCGTGGTCTGGGACCACGTCTGGGCCGACGGCCAGCCCGCTCCGGTCGACGGGCCCGGGCGCGGGGCCTACCCGGGATGGGTCCAGGACGAGCAGCTGACGTCCCGCCACGTCGCCGGCACCGGGGAGTGGGTGCACGTCGGCTCGCGCACGGCCTGGGCCTACCGGTCCCCGCAGGACGCTGCCGCGCACGGCGGCAGCGGCCGGGTCGCCGAGTTCTCGTTCGACACGTCCTTCTCGACCGTCGACCGCGGCCCGGGCTGGGTCGAGGCGGCCGGCGCCGACGGTCCGTTGTACTTCGCCGCGGATGACGTCACCGCGACTGCGCAACACGTCACCGGCGACGACGTGGTCGCTGCCGCACGACGGTTCCTGTCCCCGCCGCTGCCCTACCTCTGGGCCGGGGACAGCGGCTTCGGATTCGACTGCTCCGGCTTCACCAGCAGTCTCTACGCCTCGTTCGGCATCACCGTCCCGCGCGACGCCGGCCCGCAGCTCGACGCGAGCGAGCCCGGCCAGGTCCCCGCGGGCTCGGCGCCCGCGGTGCGGATCAGTCAGGAGTCGGAGCTCGCGCCCGGAGACCTGGCCGCGTTCCGGAACAGCAGCGGCGCGGTCGTCCACGTCGCGCTGGTCAGCGGCGTCACGGACGGGATGCCGACGGTGATCGAGGCCCCGCGGACCGGTCTGCCCATCCGCGAGGTGCCGATCGCGCAGGTCGGGGACGGGAAGGTCGACTTCGCCGGGGCCAGTCGCTTCCTCGCGCCCTGAGCACGCCGAAGCCCTGCCCCACCTCGCGGCAGTACGCCGCGGACGTGAAGGAAACGGGAGCGAGACGGGGGTTCCGGGAGCGGACGGTGATACGGCATGATCGGGCGCCGTGTCAGAAATCCTCACCAGCACCACCGCTACCACTGCCAACACCGCCACCACCACCAGCAGGCCCTGCCCGCACTGCGCCGCACCGATCGCGTGCGACCCCCGGTTCACCGACTGGTGCCCGGCCTGCGAGTGGAACCTGGCACCGGCCCCCGACCCGGCCCGCCGCCGCGGCGCCCGCTCCCGGGCCCGGGTCGAGCGGCTCTACGACGCGATGGCCGCCCGCCCTGCGGAGGCCGGCCAGCACCGCAGCGGGGCCTGGCTGGCCGCGATGGTGCTGGCCACCGCGGTCAACCTGGTGACGCTGGCGGTGCTGGCCGGGTCGGTGTGGCTGCTGCTGGCCGGCTGGCTCGGGCTCAAGGCGGTCGGCGTCGCGGGCCTGGGCCTGGCCTGGGTGCTGCGGCCCCGGCTCGGCCGCTGGCGGGCCACCGAGCCCGGCGAGCTGACGCCGGACCGGGCGCCGGTGCTGCACGCGGTGGCGGCCCGGGTGGCCGCCGCGGTCGGGACCGCGGCGCCGGACCGGATCGTGATGGATCACCAGTACAACGCGAGCTACGCCCGGGTGGGGCTGCGCAGCCGGGTGCGGCTCACCCTCGGCCTGCCGCTGTGGACCGCGCTGACCGGGGACGAGCGGCTCGCTCTGCTCGGCCACGAGCTCGGCCACGGCGGCAACGGCGACCAGCGGCGCGGGTTCTGGCTGCGGACGGCGCAGGGCGCGCTGACCGAGTGGCTGCGGCTGCTGCTCCCGTACCGCGGGGACCGGTTCCGGCTCCGGACCGCGCGCCAGTCGGCCCTGGACCACCTGGCCACCCTGCTGCTGCAGGTGCTGGCCCAGCCGGTACTGCTGCTCTGGACGGTGCTGAACCGGCTGACCGAACGGAGCAGCCAGCAGGCCGAGTACCTGGCCGACGAACGGGCCGCGGCGGTGGCCTCCTCGGCGGCGGCCGAGCGGATGCTGGCCAAGCTGATGCTGGACCGGAGCGTCCAGGTACGGCTCAGCCAGCAGCGCACCGCGGCGCAGTTGCGCGGTCGGTCCGGCACGGTCCGCGGCGGGCAGGTCGAGCAGACCGAGCAGGTCGAGCAGTTCTGGACCGGGCTGCGCGGGTACCTGGACTCGGTGCCCGCCACCGAGCGGGAGCGCCGGGCCCGGCTCAGCGCACTGGAGATGAGCGCGGTCGACACCACCCACCCGCCGACCCACCTGCGGGTGCGGATGCGCGCCGTCCGCCCCGCCCGGACGGCCGCAGTGACCGTGACGGCCGCCGAGTGGGCCGCGGTCGAGGCCGAGCTGGCGCCGGCCCGCCGGCGGATCGGGCAGCGGCTGCTGGGCTGGTGAGCCGACGGACGCGGGAACGGCGACGGCACGGCCGCGTGGCGCGCAGCGCCCGCACCGCGGCCCCGGTGGCGGGGCCCCAGGCCCTGAACCGCTCCGGTGCGAACGGTCGCGCGAAACCCGTGACAACCTTTCGACCGGCCCGGCGCGTCTGTCCATCGTGAGTCGAGAAACCGAGGACGACACCTACGCGGCGTTCGTCGAAGCCGCCTGGCACCGGCACCTGCGGACCGCGGTGCTGCTGACCGGCGACCGGCACCGGGCCGAGGACCTGCTGCAGGACTGCCTGGTCAAGCTGTACGTCCGCTGGCGCCGGGCAGTCGCCGACGATCCGCACGCCTACCTGCGGCGGATGCTGTTCAACGGGCAGGTCAGCTGGTGGCGCCGCCGGCGCCGGGAGTTGCTCACCGACGAGGTGCCCGAGCCCGCCGGCCGGTACGCGGACCCGCCCGCCGAGTTCCTCGACGAGCTGGACGAACTCCACCGCGCCCTGCGCCGACTGCCCGAGCGGCAACGCGCGGTCGTCGTGCTGCGACACGTCGAGGACCTCTCGGAGCGGGACACCGCCGCCGTCCTCGGCTGCTCGATCGGCACTGTCAAGAGCCAGAACGCCCGGGCGATGGCCCGGTTGCGCACCGCCCTGCTGACCAACGAGGAGGCAACCGCATGACCGAGGACGACGCTCGAATCGCCGGGCGCTTGAAGCAGCTGGCGGACCGTCAGGTCACCGGCGGACCCGTCCCGGCGGCCGACCTGATCCATCGGGGCCGGCGCACCCGGCGACTGCGCACGCTCGGCGGCACAGCCGTCGGTGCGGGCGGGGTCGCGCTCGCCTGCACGGTCTGCCTCGCCCTGGTCCCCGGCACCACCGACCGGGCGACGCTGTCGCCCGCCGCTCAGAGCTCGCCCGCCACGCCCGCCACGACCGCCACGACCGCGCCGCCGACCGACCCCGCAATCACCACCACCCGGCTCCTGGCCCTGCTCGCGGCGAAGGTGCCCGCGGACCTGCACCCCAGCAACCCGTATCAACTGGACGAGACCGCACGCCTCCCGTGGCTCCGGCAGCTGACGGCCGCCTACACCGTCTCGGACGGTGCCGGCACCGGTTCGGTGCGGGTCGAGGTCCGTCGTACCACCCCGCCGCCGGGCGGCACGCTGACCCCGACTCCGTGTGCCATGCCGGGGTGCACCGTCACTCCGGAGCCCGGCGGCAGCTACCTGACGGTGTACCTGCCGGACCGGGCTGCCGGCGGCGAGCAGGACTGGCGCGCCACCGTGGACCGCCCGGACGGCACGAGTGTGACGGTGAGCGCTGGCAACCTCCCCGCCCCCGGCTCCGACCGGAAGGTGCCCTACCCGAACGCGCCGCTGCTGACCGGCGGCCAGCTGTCCTCCCTCGCCCTCGACCCGGCCTGGCACCAAGCAGCGGCCTCCCTGCCCGCGCCCCTGAGCCCCGCCCCGCGGTGACCGGTCGCGGGTGTCGCTCCCGGGGCGGCGTCCGTCCCGCGTCAGGGCACCAGCGGTCCGGCCAGCACGATCGATCCCGCCGCGCGGTCGCCGGTCCAGGTCAGCGAACCGGTGTCGCGCGGCGCGCGCCCCCACAGCATCAGCAGCAGGTCCTCGGCCGTGCCCGAGACCTCCGCGACCGGACCACCGGGACCGAACGTCCACCTGCGGTCGGCGTCGGTGGCGGTGAACCGCACCGCCTGCTCCGGCCGGGTGGCAGCGCCCCTGGCGATCATGCGGAGCGCCATGGTGTCGAAGACCTCGGCGACGCCGTCCGCGGCGAGCGCCGGGTCCATCGGCGTCGCCGCACCGAGCGCGTGCTCGGCGTCCCACCGGTGCATCGATGTCTCGTGGCTGCGGCGCCGGCGCCAGAACCCGACCGTGTGCGGCGGGAAGAAGCTCCACGCCCCGGTCCCGGGATCGACCGAGAGCGCCGCCACGAGCGCGTCCGCCGTCATGGCGTACCAGGCCTTGAGCGCGGCCCGGTCGCGGGGAGCGGCGGCCTCGTCGTAGCCGTCGCCGTGCCCTTCCCGCACCGCCGCGACGACCCACAGGTTCCCCGCTCCCATGTGCGCGGCGAGGTCCCACAGGGTCCAGTCGCCGCAGTGCTCGACCGGGGCCGACAGGTCGCCGTCGAGCACGGCACCGAACGCGTCCAGTTCACGCCGAAGTACGGCCAAGTAGTCCACGGCGCCAAAATACCGCCCACCGACGGTGCGGAACGCACCTGTCCGACCTGCGGACCCGCCGCGCCCACGGTCCGCCGAATGCCGCGCGACCGTGCCGCCCGCAGGTAAGAGGGAAGGCGACATCCGCATCCGCGCCGAAGGGACCCCATCATGTCCGCCGAGCTCAGCTCCCGGCTCAAGGAACTCCTCGACAGCCCCGTCTTCGTCGCCGTCGCCACCGTCCAGCCGGACGGGAGCCCGCAGGTCTCCCCGGTCTGGGTGAAGCGCGACGGCGACGACGTGCTGATCTCCACCACCGTGGGCCGGCGCAAGGAGCAGAACCTGCGCCGCGACCCGCGCGTCACCGTACTGCTCCAGCTCGTCGACTCCCCGTACGAGTACGCCGAGATCCGCGGGACCGCGGCCATCACCACCGAGGGCGGCCAGGAGCTGATCGACGAGCTGTCGGTGAAGTACAGCGGCAAGAAGTACCGCGAGTTCAACCCGGGTTCGGTCAACGACGCCCCGCGTGTGGTGGTCCGGATCACCCCGCGGAAGGTCGTCGGGCGGCTCTGAGCCGGGCTCGTGCCGGCCCGCGCCCCGGGTCCGTCGGGACCACGGGGCACGGGCACCACGGCGCACGGGCACCACGACGCACGGGCCGCGCACGGCCGCCCGCCCCGCGGCCTCAGCCGGTCGTGCCGGGGCTGACGGTGCGTGCGACCTGGGCCACGAGCCAGTCCGCGGTGCGCGCGAGCCACTGCGGGCGGGCGTTGCCGAGCAGGTGGTCGCCGTGCGGCACGAGCAGGTACTCGCCCCGCGGCGCGGCCTGCGCCAGCGGCGCGCCGTTGGTCACGCCCGGGATGTGGTCCGTGCCCCCGTCGACGACCAGCAGCGGCCCGGGGATGCTCGCCGCGACCGGCGCCAGGTCGATGCGGGCGGCGAACTCCCGTGCGGCGTCCGCCGACCCGCAGCGCTGGGTGAGCGTCTCGGTGACGAAGGCCGGCAGCTGCGCCCAGTCCAGCACGGTGGGGCCGCTGACCGTGGCGGTGGCCCGCACCCGCGGCTCACGGGCGGCGGCCACCGCGGCGTAGAAGCCGCCCATGCTCAGCCCGATCACGCCGATCCGCCCGTGGTCGAGGTCGCCGCGGTCGGCGAGGAGGTCGAGGACCGCGCCCACCACCTTGTCGTACTCCGGTTCGGGGGCCGACGCCGCGGCCAGCAGACCCTGCCCCGGGCCGTCGACCGCCGCGACCGCCAGCCCGCGGGCCAGCAGCGCGTCCGCCACGTCGTGGAACTCCTCCTTGCCGGAGTCCATGCCGGGGACGACCACCACGACCGGCGGGCGCTCGAACCCGGCCGGGCGGCGCAGCCAGCCGACGAACCCCGGGCCCTCGATCCGCACCGCCTCCGGCTCCACCAGCGCGAGCGCGCGTCCCATCGCCTCGTCGGCCGCGCGCTGGGCCCGCGCGAACCCCTCCCGGTCGGGGTGCGGCAGCACCGTCGCACAGTGGAACCAGGCCGCCGCGGCCCGGTACCCGGCGGCCGCGCTGACGGTCCGTCCGGCGTCCTCCGCCTGCTCCGCCGCGACGAGGTGGGCCCGGCCGGCGCGCTCCAGCGCGTCCGGCCAGTCGAGCAGCGATTCCAGCGCCGCGGTCACCCGCTGGTACTCGAAGGGATCCGCTCCCGCGCCGGTCACGCGCGAGCGGTTGAGCTCGACGAAGGCGGGGAGCAGATCGGGGGTGTCGAAGAACGAGGTGGGCATGGTGCGGGAGTGCTCCGGCTTCTGTGTCGCTGGGGTCGGGTGCGGGTGTCCGAGCACCCTCGGGCACCACTAGACCCCGGACGGTTCGTCAGCCTCCAACAACCGCACGCCACTCCTGACAACTTCTGGTTGTCGATGCTGGTAGCAGCCTTGTCGTCGGGTCAGTGGGCCCCGCTCAGCGGGGACGGTCCTCCGGCGGGGCGGTCCAGTCGGGGCGGAGCCGGCGCAGCTCCTGGAACGTCTGACGCGCCGTCTTCTCCTCCGCCGCACGGGTCGTCCCCGCGTGGAGCAGGCGCAGCACCTCGCCCTTCGGCGCCTCCTCGGTGACCGCCTGCCGGTGGGCGGCCCTGGCCTGCTTCGCCCGGACCGCCCGTTCGCGCCAGACCCGGTGCGCGGCGGCGAGTTGCTCGTCCGTGGGCAGCGCGGCGGGATCGACGTCCGGCAGCCCGGCCAGGCGCCGCTCCGCGCGCAGCACGGCAGCCTCGGCGAGGGCCTGGCGCTCGGCCTCGCGCTCGGCCTGCAGCGCCGGTTCGTCCACGGCGACCGTGCCGGGCTCGGCAGCGTCGTAGCGGACGGGGACGGTGTCACCGGGCGACAGCAGCAGCGCGGTTCCGCGCAACGGGCCACCCACCTTGCAGGACACGTCCGCCGTGGTCCCGTCCGGATAGTGCACCCGCAACCCGAGCCGGTACCAGATCGGCGCGCCGCCGCTCCCGTCCAGCTGCCCGCCGTGCCGCTCCGCCGAGGTCACCACCGCCCGGGCGGTCTCCCCGTCGCGCAGCACCTTGCGATGGCCACCCCACATAGTCCCTACCTCCGGGCCCAGATCGTAGCGCCGGGCATGCTCCCCGGGGTGCCCGGTGGGCCGGTCTTGCTCTTCCGGTGCCGGCCGGGGATTCTGGGCCGGTGCCAGGGCAACGGAAGCGGCGGGAGCAGCAGCAGGCGGAGCAGCGGCGCCGGGCGGCCCGCACCGCACCGGACGCGGGTCACTGGGAGCTGGTGCTCTGGACCGCGGACCGGGCGGAACTGCGCACCCAGGTGAGCCGACTGGGTGCGGCGGGCGTGGATCCGGAGTCGCTCTGGATCGATGCCCCGTGCAGCCGGGACGCGTCCCCGCCGGTGTACCGGCTGAGCCGGTTCGTGTCCGACCCCGGGTCCGGCGACACGGCCGCGGGATCCGACGGCTGACGGCGGCCCCGCTCCCGGTCAGTCCGAGAAGTCCTGGGTCATCCACACCATCCCGTTGCTGTCCCGGATGACGGATATGCCGATGTGGTGGAAGTCGGCGCTGAGGATGTTGCGCCGGTGGCCGTCGTTGGGGGCCTTCTCGGCGAGCATGGAGTTGGTCAGGCCGACGGCCATGGAGGCCATCGCGTCGTTGGTGTTGGCGACGGGGCCGCCCTCGCCGATGTTCTCGCCGCAGCTGCTCCAGGAGACGCCGGCGGCCGTTTCGCGGGCGCCGAGTTCGGGCTCCCCGGCGCAGACGTGGTTCAGGCCGCAGCCGGAGAGCATCACCTGGGTGTGCCCGGTGGCGCTGCGGTCCAGGCCGGCGGTGCGGGTCAGCGCGGGGAGGCCCTGGGCTGCGCGGGCCTGGTTGATCACGGCGAGCACCTGGTCCTCCGCCGTGCCGCTGCTGGTCGTGGGTCCGCCCGAGGGGGATGCCGTGGTGGCGGCAGCGGAGGTCGGGGCCGTGGTGGGGCGGGCGGAGCTCGGCGCGGCACTGGGCGTCGCGGGTTGCCCGGGCTGGGACGGCGTCGCCGACGGCGTGGTCCGGGCGGGCGACGGCGACGCGCTGGGCGCGGCCGTCGGTCCGGTGGGCAGGGCGGTCGGGGAGCTGCCGACGAAGCCCGCCATCACCGGGGCCGCGGGGGCCGCGCCCTCCCTGGTGGGCAGGTCGACGGGGGCCGACCGGTCCGGTGCGGCGAGGTCGGTCGAGGTCGACGACCCGGAGCCCCAACCGGCCATCGCCACGGCGCCGCCGATCGTGGCGGTGGCCACCACGGCCCCGGTGACCTTCAGCAGCCACGGGTCCGACCCGCTCTTCCCGCGGCGCGACCGGCCGTGCCCGCCCGGCCCGGTCCGCGGGTGCGTTCGGTGCGCGGACGGACCGGACGGACCGGTCGTCGCGGCCTGCGCGGCCTGCTCGCCGCCGAGCGAGGTCGGCAGGTCGGCGACGACCCGCCCGGCCAGGCCGATCGGCAGCGGCACCAGCGCCAGTCCGGCCAGCAGCCCCTCGACCGGGACCAGGCCGTACGCCGCCCCGTAGCAGTAGCCGCAGTAACGGATGTGACGGACGATCTGCTTGCGCCACTCCGGACCGGCCAGCCCGTCCCAGGCCGCCGTCACGCCCGCCAGCTCCGGGCAGCGGGGCACGGTGTCCAGCGCCCGCACCAGGCAGCGGGCGGCGTCCAGCCGGTCCTTCATCCCGGCCAGCTGCGCCGCCAGCTGCTCCGGCGGCAGGCCGAGCGCGTCCACCAGTTCGGCCCGGTCGAGCAGACCGCCCTGCTCCAGCCACCAGAGCGAGGCCAGTTCCCGCTGGCCGTCGTCGAGCCAGGAGACGGCCCGGGCAGCCTCCAGCCGCTGGTCGCTCAGCGCCAGCTCCCAGATCGTCAGATCGGCGAAGTCCACACCCGAGCCCGGACCGCACACCTCGCGCCCCTGGTGGAGCCGGCGGATCCGGTCCACCGCGACCGCCACCACCCAGGCCCGCAGCGCCCGCGGGTCGCGCAGTCGGGGCAGGCCGCGCACCACCTCGCGCATCACGTCCTGGACGGCGCCGTCCGCGTCCAGCTCGCGGGACAGGGCGCGGCCCACCAGGTTGTAGACCAGCGGCGTGCAGGTGCCGACCAGTCTCTCCAGGGCGAGCCGATCACCATTGCGGGCCGACACCACCAGGTGTGCGTCAACGTCCGTGACCATGCGACCAGACTCCAGACTTGCGGGGGATCGTGTGTGTGCCTCCAAGGACAGGAGACCCACCGCGACGGGCCGCATAACGGAAACCGCGTCTCCCGCGGTGTCGATTTCGTCGGATGCCGTTCGTACAGGGGGTGAGAGCGAACGGCACGGGCCGCTCGTCCGAACCCCGAGGAGAGTCTGCCATGGCCGCGATCGTGGTCACCGAGAGCGTGACGCTGGACGGCGTGATGCAGGGGCCGGGCCGTCCCGACGAGGACACCCGCGACGGCTTCCGGCACGGCGGCTGGGGGCCGGCGTACCGGGACCGGGTGATGGGGGAGGTGATGGGCCGGGGCATGGCCGGCACCGGGGCGATGCTCTTCGGGCGGCGGACCTACCTGGACTTCTTCGCCTCCTGGGCCGGCCGCACCGACGGCAACCCGTACACCGAGAAGCTGAACGGCACCCCGAAGTACGTCGCGTCGAGGACGCTCGCGGACCCGCTGCCCTGGCAGAATTCGGTCCTGCTGGCCGGCGACGCGACCGCGACCGTCGCGGAGCTGAAGAAGGAGCTGGACCGGGACCTCGTGGTGCTCGGCAGCGGTGCGCTGGTCCGCTCGCTGGCCGCGGCCGGCCTGGTCGACCGGTTCGTGCTCTGCGTCCACCCGCTGGTGCTGGGGTCGGGCCGGCGGCTCTTCCCCGACAGCGGCCCGCTCGCCGGGATGCGGCTGGTGGACTGCGTACCGACCGGCACCGGAGTGCTGATCGCGACCTACGAGCCGCTCGCCGCCGAGACGCACTGAGAGAAGGCGCACCGCCATGAAGCAGTACCTGCTCAGCATGTACCAGCCGCAGGGCCCCTCCCCCGCGCCGGAGTTCCTGCGCGAGGTGATGGCCGAACTCGCCGTGCTGCGCCGGGAGCTGGAGTCCACCGGCTCCTGGGTGTTCGGCCAGGGCCTGCACGATCCGGGCACCGCCACCGTGCTGCGGCCGCAGGGCGGCGAGGTGCTGGTCACCGACGGCCCGTTCGTCGAGGGCAAGGAGCACCTCGGCGGGTTCACCATCATCAGGGCACCCGACCTGGACGCCGCGCTGGCGTGGGGCCGGCGGTACGCGCTCGCCACCACGCTGCCCATCGAGGTGCGCCCGTTCCAGGGCGAGGTCGAGGACTGACGTGCCGCCACCGCCCGGGATCGAACGCGTCTTCCGCGCGGAGTACGGGCGCGCGGTGGCCGTCCTGATCCGCCTCACCGGCGACATCGACCTCGCCGAGGAGGCGGTCCAGGAGGCGTTCGCGGTCGCCGCCGAGCGGTGGCCGGCCGCGGGGCTGCCGCCGAGCCCCGCCGGCTGGATCATCACCACCGCCCGCCGCAAGGCGATCGACCGGCAGCGCCGGGAGAGCGCCCGCGCGGGCCACTACGCCGAGGCGCTGCTGCTGCACCCGGCCGACCCACCGGCGACGGAGGAGGGACCCGTGCCCGACGACCGGCTGCGCCTGGTCTTCACCTGCTGCCACCCGGCGCTGGCCGAGCCGGCGCAGGTCGCCCTGACCCTGCGGCTGCTCGGCGGGCTGACCACGGCCGAGATCGCCCGGGCCTTCCTGGTCGCCGAGTCGACCATGGCCCAGCGGATCGTCCGGGCCAAGGGCAAGATCCGCGACGCGGGAATCCCGTACCGGGTCCCCACCGAGGCCGAACTGCCGGACCGGCTGCGCCCGGTGCTCGCGGTGGTGCACCTGGTCTTCAACGAGGGCTACCTGGCCACCGGCTCGGGCGGGGAGCCGGTGCGCGAGGAGCTGTGCGCCGAGGCGATCCGACTGGGCCGCCTGCTCGCCGCCCTGATGCCGGACGAGCCGGAGGTGCTCGGCCTGCTCGCGCTGATGCTGCTGGCCCAGTCCCGGCGGCCGGCCCGGACCACGGCCGACGGCGCCCTGGTGCTGCTCGCCGACCAGGACCGCGGCCGGTGGGACCGCGGTCTCGTCGCCGAGGGCCAGGGCCTGGTCCGCCGCTGCCTGCGGATCAATCGCCCCGGCCCGTACCAGATCCAGGCCGCGATCAGCGCCGTGCACAGCGACGCGCCCTCTGCCGGGGCCACCGACTGGCGCCAGGTCGTCCAGCTCTACGACCAGCAGATGGCGCTGGCCCCGACCCCGGTGGTCGCGCTGCACCGTGCGGTCGCCGTGGCCGAGGTCGACGGGCCCGGTGCCGGGCTGGCCCTGGTCGACGCCCTCGACCTCGACGGCCACCACCTCTTCCACGCCGTCCGCGCCGACCTGCTGCGCCGCCTCGGCCGCCGGGACGAGGCGGCGCTCGCCTACGGGGCGGCGCTGGCCCGCACCCGCAACGAGGCCGAACGCGACTTCCTGCGGGGGCGGTTGCACCAACTGGGGGCCGGCGGTCGGTCCCCGTCCTGACGGGGCCGGTCAGGACAGCAGCTCGACGTACCCGTCCGTCCCGTGCAGGCGGATCCGCTGACCGTCGCGGATCAGCCGGGTGGCGTCCGGCACCGCGACGACGGCCGGCAGGCCGTACTCCCGGGCGATCACGGCGCCGTGCGTCATCAGGCCGCCCACCTCGGTCACCAGGCCCGCGATGCCGACGAACAGCGGCGACCAGCTGGGGTCGGTGAAGGTGGTGACCAGGATGTCGCCGGCTGCCAGGTCCGCCCGGGCCAGGTCGAGGACGACGCGGGCCCGTCCCTCGACGGTCCCGGCGGAGACCGGCAGGCCGAGCAGGGCGTCGGCCGGCACGGCCTCGCGGTGCCGGTAGGCGCCGTTGAGCGCCTCGCCGTCCGAGGTGAGCACCCGCGGCGGGGTGAGCGCGTGCTGCGCCCGGAAGTCCTCCGCGCGCTGCCGGACCAGCCCGTGGTCCACCCGCTGCGTGCCCACGGCCTGGTGGAACTCCTGGAAGGTGAGGAAGAAGGCGTCCTCCCGCTCGCGCAGCACGCCGGCCCGCACCAGGCCGTCCGCCTCGGCCAGCAGCGCCTGCTTGTAGAGGTAGGAGCGGCTGACGATGCCGTACTTCGGGTACTCCCGGTAGCCGATGAAGGCGCGGACCTGGTCGACCATCCGCTTGGTCGCGGCGGCCTTCGCCGCTCCGTCGGGCAGGGCGCGCAGGCGGCGCAGCACGTCCTCCTCCTTCTGCCGCGCCCGTTGCCGCCCCTGCTCGAAGCGCTGGGCGGCGGCGCCCGGTTCGACGTTCCTGACGTGGTCCAGCAGCATCGGCAGCAGCGTGCCGGGGCGCTCGCGCCAGCGGGGCCGGGTGAGGTCGATCTCGCCGACGCACCGCACGCCGTAGCGGTCGAGGTAGGCCTCGATCGCGTCGCGTGCCCCGGTGCCGCCCGGGAGCTTCGGCAGCTCGTCCAGGAAGTCCTCGTCGGTGCGGCCGCGCAGGAAGGCCACCACCTCCGGGTGCGGGCGGATCACGTCCGCGACGTCGAGCAGGGCCAGGCCCATCTCCGAGGTGATGTTGCCGGGGGCGGACAGGGTGAGGGTGTCGGCCGGGTTCTTCTCGCCCAGCCACTCCCCCAGCCGGTCGTTGAGCCACCAGGTGGCCTCCATCGCCGCCATGATCGCCCGCAGGTTGAGCGGGTCGGCGAGCAGGCGCTTGTGCTCCTCGAAGGCCGTCAGCAGGAAGTCGAAGAGCGCCGGGCCGGTCCTCGTCCGGATCTCGCGTGCGAGGACGGCGAGAGAGGCCCGGCTGCGCTCGATCAGCTCGCCGACGATCGCCGGGTCCGCCTCGGTCGGGTTGGCGGCAGCGGCGGGCGCCGGCCCTGTGTCAGGGGTCGACGGGACGAAGCCGTCGCGCGCGAGGACGGTCTCCAGTGCGTCCCGGACCAGCGGATCGCCGCGCCCCATCAGGTCCAGCAGGGCGGCCCGGCCCGCGGGCGCGGCCAGCCGCGCCGTGACGTCGACGAACAGCCGCCCGCCGGCCTCGTGCATCGGCACCATGGCCGTCAGCTGCCAGACCGAGAGCCCCAGCGGCTTCATCGGGTCGGTCATCATCTGCCCGTGGCCGACGGAGACGTAGACGTGGTTCTCCCGGTCCTCGCGCGCGGGCACCGGGAACAGCGTGGTGATCGGCCGGCTCTGCACGATCCGGAACCCGTCACCGTCCAGGCACCACTCGATGTCCTGCGGGCGGCCGAAGTGCGCCTCGATCCGCCGCCCGAGCCGGACCAGGCGCAGCACCTGCTCGTCCGTCAGCACCGGCCGCTCCTGCCGCTCTGCGGCGACCGCCACCTCCCGGGTCCCGCCCTCCGGCTGCGCCTCGACCGCGCGCTGCTTGGCGGCGACGGCCCTGGCGACGACCTCGCCGTCGCGCACCGTGTAGACGTCGGGGTTCACCAGCCCGGAGACCAGGGCCTCGCCGAGCCCGTAGCCGGCGTCCACGGTGGCGACCCTGCGGTTGCCCGTCACGGGGTCGGCCGTGAACAGCACGCCGGCCGCGTCCGGACGGACCATCAGCTGCACGACCACGCCCATCCGCACCGTGCGGTGGTCGATGCCGTGGCGCTGACGGTACGTCACGGCCCGTTCGGTGTAGAGCGAGGCCCAGCACCGGCGGACGTGGTCGAGGACGGCCGCCCGCCCCAGCACGTTCAGGAACGTGTCCTGCTGGCCGGCGAAGGAGGCCGTCGGCAGGTCCTCCGCCGTCGCACTGGACCGGACGGCGTAGCCGGCGTGCTCGCCGTACCGGGCGAGCGCGTCCGTGACGGCGGCCGCGAGGTCGTCCGGGACCGCCACCCCTTCGACGGTCGCGCGCAGCCGCGCGCTGAGCGTGCGGATCGCCTCCCGGTCGTCCGGGTCCACCCGCGCGAGGCGGTCGAGTTGCTCGTCGATCCCCGGTGTCGCCGCGACGACCCGCCGGAAGGCCCCGGTCGTCACGCAGAAGCCGCCCGGCACCCGGACGCCGTCGATCCGCGCCAGCCCGCCCAGCTGCGCGCCCTTGCCGCCGACGAGCGCGCCCTGCGTCTCGTCGACGTCGCCCAGGTCCACCACGTCCTGCCCGGTCGTCGCCGGTCCACCGCACCCGTTGTCCCGCATGTCCACGTCCCCGCTCGCCCCTTCTGTGCCACTGCCGTGCCGCCCGCACCACCGATTCGACCGCGGCCGAGTCCCCGGTACGCCGCCGACACACGGCAGCCGCGGCTCCCGTTCGGGCAGGTGGTGGGGGTCGGCCGACGATTCTGCGCCGCCACCGGGGGCTTGTGGCAAGCCCCCGGTGGCGCTGTAGCTTGGTAGTGGCGGGAGGAGGGCGTTCCGCTGCCCTCACGGCCCGGTGTGCGTGAAGGCCGCCCAGACCGCCGGCTCCTCGTAGCGTGCGCGCGCGTCGCCGACCGCCAGGTGCAGGGCGCGCGCCACGTCCCCGCCGCAGGCGGCGAGCCGGTCGTAGTAGGCGCGGGCGAACCATTCGGCCGCCGGGTCCGGGATCGACCAGAGCGCCCCCACGACGTGCGCGAAGCCCAGCGCGTGGAACACCGCGGACAGGCTCAGCGGTTCGCTGCCGAGCCAGGCGCCGGTGGCGGCGGTCTCGCAGCCGGACAGGAAGGCCGCATAGCCGCGCTGCCCGGGCAGCCGGTTGAGCGCACCGACCGTCAGGTCGCCGTCGGCGAGCCGCAGCCGGGTGTTCTCGACGCCGTGCCGGTCGTACTCGGCGTGGCAGCACAGGTGGAGGTGGCCGTCCGGGGTCAGCTCCAGCGCCCGCAGCAGGTTCTGCGCCGTCGCCTCGGCGCCCACCAGCGGGCGGGCGGCGGCCACCGCGACCTCGCGGCCGGCGGCGGGCAGCGGGGCGTCGGGGGGCCGGTGGCTGACGGCCAGTCCGACCGTGCGCCGCCGGTCCCACGCCACCGGCGGCCGGGCCGCGGCCCGGGCCAGGTGGCGCACGGTCGGGGCGTAGGAGACCACGGTGTCCCGCATCCCGCGGGCGCCTTCCGGCTCGGCGGCGTGCAGCGGCAGCAGGGCGAGCCGGCCGGTCGGCACCAGCCGGAGCCGGGGCACCGGTCCGTCGAGGGCCAGCCGTGCCATCACGGGCGCCATGACGGTGTCCCAGCACCACGCCAGCACCGGGCCCAGGTCGCCGTCGCCGTCCAGCTGGTCCGCCAGGGCGTCGGCGGCGGCGTCCACCGCCTCCGGGGTCAGCCCGGGCAGCGGGACGGCGTCCACCTCGCCGTCCGGACGCAGGATCAGGGCGTCCCCGCGCAGCACGAACGCGCCGACCAGCACCACCGGGCCGTGCGCGGCAGCGGGGACCAGGTCCGCGAAGGCGGGCGGCGCCAGGAAGGTGGCGAAGCCGGGCCTGGCCCGGATCCGGGCGGCCAGGGCCTCGCGCCGACCGGCGAGTTCGCGCAGCGCGCGGGGGTCGGCGCGCAGCGCGGCCTCGGGAGCGGTCCGCCGGTCCAGCTCGGCGGACACCCGCTCGAAGCCGTCGGCGAGCTCCTCGTCCTGGTCGCGCAGCCTGGCCAGGTCGGCCTCCAGGGCGAGCGCGCGGCCGAGCAGCAGGCCGCGGCCCCGGTCGAGCAGCCGCAGCGCCTCCCGCCGGTACTGCCGGGCCAGCTCCGGGGGCGTGCCGGCCTGCTCGGCGGCCGCGAGCAGCACGGTGGCGGGCAGCCCGTCGAGGACCTCGTGGGTGTGCAGGCCCTGCGCCTGCATGCCCACGGAGAGCTGCGGGCCCGCGAGCGTCGCCAGGGCCGCCAGGCGCTGCTCCCAGTCGGCGATGCCCCCGGCGAAGTCCGCCAGCAGCCAGCGGTGCTGGGCGCGGGCCGTGTGCGCGAAGGCGCGGTGGGCCGGGGTCGGGGCCAGCGCCACCAGGCGGTCCAGGACGCGCTGCGCGGCGGCGACGTCCGCGGGCTCCGCCGCCTGCAGGCCGATCAGGTACTCGCCGACCACCGTGCTGCTCAGCAGGACCTGCAGCTCGGCCCAGGAACCGGGCGGTGCCTGGGCCACGGCCTGCTCGGCGAGGTCCCGGGCAGCCCGCACCGCGTCCGGGTCGCCGTGCAGGTCGCGGGCCAGGGTCAGCATGGCCATCCCGCCGAGGGCGCCCGCGTGCCCGGGGGTCCGCGGTTCGAGGCCCGCGACCAGTTCGCTGCTGATCCGCACCGCCCGGCCGAGGAGGTCGGTGTCCGCGAAGCCGCCCTGGGCCAGCACGTAGGTCAGGTTGACCACCAGGTGCTGGCCGGCGATTGCGCGCAGCTCCGGCCGGCCCTCGGCACGGGCGTACGCCGAGTTCAGCAGGAGCAGCGCCTCCGCGCGGTCCGCCGTGGCCTGCGGGCCGGGCCGGTGGGCGCGCAGGCCGAGCGCCTGGGCCAGGGCGATCTCGGCCAGGGTCTCGTCCGGGTCGCGGTCGGGGTGCGCGACGGCCTGCCGGGCCAGCTCCACCGCGCGGTCCAGGTCGGGCGCGTGGTGGGCCCGGTCGTACCGGCAGGCGAGCAGGAAGGCGAGGTCGACCAGCGGGTCCAGCCAGGGCGCGTACCGGACCCGGCGCTCCAGGTGGGCCACGGCCCGGTCGAGGTGCGCCAGGTCGTCGGTGCGGTCGAACAAGACGCGGTGGCCCTGCGCCAGGTGGTGGTCGAGGTGGTCCACCTCGGTCGCATCGAGGGTGGCGGCGTACCCGGCGAGGAACTCCTCCAGCACCGCGACGGCCTGCTCGACCTCCGCGCGGGCCCTGGTGTCCAGGCCGTCCGCGTTGAGCAGCAGCACGGCCCGCACCGCCCGCGGCGGCCAGCCGGCGGCCGTGAGCGCCGCGGCGTAGCGCCGGTCCAGGTCCGGGTCCGCCTGCTGCGGCCCGGTCGCAGCGTCCGCGGTCAACGCGTCACTCCCCCTTGCCGCGGCCGAACGGCCCGAGCTGGCCGGGCAGTCGGGACAGCCGGTCCAGGCGCTTGACCTCCTTGACCTCGGCGCGCTCCTGGCGGCTGTCGCGCATCGCGTCCCGGACGGTCTGCTGCCGGTCGTCGGCGCGCAGCGGGTACGCACCGCGCAGGATGTCGGCGTACGACCCCTCCCGCCGGACCCAGCGGTCGAGTTCGGCGGCCCGCTTGACCAGGATCGGGTGGGTGCCGGAGGGCAGCAGGAACTTGATGAGCTTCTGCTTGAGCCCGCCGTCGAGTTCGTACTCGGCGCTCTGGGCCAGGAACTCGGTGGTGTCCATCTCGTCGACGTGCGGGCCCGCCGCCAGCTTCAGCAGCGCGCGCAGCGCGGTGTCCAGGTCCTGGACGGTGAGCAATCCGGCCCGGTCGCTGGAGAGTTCCGACTTGCGGCCCCAGTCCAGCAGGGCCTGTTCGACCGCCTCGACGGCGAGCCCGGCCACCGGGAAGCTGCTGAAGCCGACGGTGGCGAGGACCCGGGCCATGGTCTGGTAGAGCGCGTGGCCGGAGAGGGCGTGCCCGAGCTCGTGGCCGATGACGAACCGCAGTTCGGCCTCGTTCATGACGCTGACCAGTTCCGAGCTGACCACGACGAAGGGCCGGTCCATGCCCACGGTCATCGCGTTGGCCACGCCCATCGACCGGACATAGAGCTCGGGTTCGTCGGCCAGGTCGAGAATCTCGACCGCCTCGGCCTTGATCCGGTGCAGTCGGCCGAACTGCCGCGGGGTGATCCGGACCGCCGAGGACAGGTGCTCCATCCGGATCCGCGGCTCTCCGATGGCCGCGTGCATCTTGCGCAGCAGCAGGTCGAAGCCCTTGATCTTCTGCAGCGCGATCAGCGCGGTCTTCGCCGACGGGTGCTCGTAGGCGAACGAGGAGATGCCGGGGAAGGTCAGCAGGCCGGACGGCAGCTTCCCGGGGCGGGCTTCGGCGGATGCGGCGTGGTCCATGGTGTCTCCCGACGGTGCGAGGGGTGTGGGTGGGCCTGGATGGCCGGGGCCGGGGGTCGGGGTCGGCAGGGCCGAGCGTGGCCCCGGCGGGCGGTGGTGCTCAAGGGCTGACCAGATGCACATCCGCATCCGGTCGGGACCGACCCGCGGAGCCGGGCATCAGGAGGCTGAAGTCCTGCTCCACCGAGCGGAGTTCGCCGCGCGGCGCGGTGGCGCCGAGCAGCAGGGCGGCGCCCGAGCGGGCCAGCGTGGCGGCCGCCGCGCGCAGTTCGCCGTCGAAGTCGCCCGGCGTGGACAGGAACCGGTGGGTCAGCCCTTCGACCAGCGCGATCATCCAGGAGGCGAACATCCGCGGCGTCACGTCGGCCTTCAGCCGCAGGCCGGCCGCGTCCGTGATCTCGGTGTAGGCCGCGCTCCACCATGCGGTGGCCGCTTCGTAGAACTCGACCAGCACGGGGCCGAACAGCGGTCCGGCCGGATCCATCGCGGTGGCCAGCAGCTTCATCCGGAACAGCGGGGAGTCCAGGTAGAGCCGCATGTTCTCCAGCGCGACGTCGGTGGCGGCGTCCTGCGGGTCGCCCGCACCGAGCACGGCCGGCGCGAGGCCGCCGGCCAGGTCCGCGTGGCCCGCGTAGCCGCCGGGCTCGAAGGCGAGCCGGAACAGGTCGGCGTAGTAGCGGTCCATGGTCGGCCAACGGGTCGCGAACAGGCCCCTGGTCGCGGTCGCGTCGGCGGTGCGGATCCGGTACCGGCGCATCACCCGGTCCCGCGACGGCCAGCGGAACTTGAGGATGCCCTCGCGACTGCGGGTCGCCTCGTCGAGGTCGCGGTAGATCAGTTCGAGTCCGGCTTCGAGCATCTGTCTGGTTTTCGGGTCCGTCGAGCAACTCCAGCCCGTACCAGGAGTCTTGGTCTCGTCCATGGACTCCAGCAGAACGGAGGATCTTCTTCAGCGGCGACGGCGCGGGGACTTCAGTTTCGCTTCAGAAAGCCCGATCCTGGTGACCCCGGGGATGGTGGAGACCACGGAAGGAAGTTGTGGACGAACCTGTCATACAGTTTCTTGGGGGCGCCTCGGTGGCGGTCGACGGACGCCGCCGCCCGCTCACCCGGCTCAGCGCCGGGGTGCTGCTGCGGCTCGCGCTGGCGCAGGGCGAGGCGGTCCCCCTGAACGTCCTGTACACCGACGTCTGGCGGCAGCAGCCGTCGTACCGCGCCGGTCCGCCGGACCGCACCAAGGTGCACCAGCGGATCACCGCGCTGCGGGCGCTGCTCGGGCCCGACTCGATCGAGACCCTGGACGGCGCCGGGACCGGCTACCGGCTGACCGTGGACCGGCGCCGGATCGACCTGTTCCTGTTCGAGGGGTTGATCCGGTCGGCCGCGGTCGAGACGGCGCACGGCGCGATCGCCAAACTGGGCCGGGCGCTGGCGCTCTGGCACGGGCCGCCGCCGGCCTTCGGGTTCGCCGCCGGCCGGGCCCAGACGCTGCAGATGCTCCGGCACGGCGCCCGGCACAGCCTGGCCGGGCTGCTGGCCGAGGTCGGCCGGACGGCCGACGCGGCCGCCCTGGCCTACGAGTTGCTCGCCGAGGACCCGGACGATTCGCGGCTGCGCGGGCTGGCCACCGGTCCGGAGCCGCCGCCGGCGGTGCTGGAGGCGGTGGGCGTGCGGCCGGGGGTGACCTTCTCGGTGGTGGCCGGCGACCTGTTCGAGCAGCAGGACGCGCACCTGGTGGTCGGGTTCAACGACACCTTCGACACCAGTGTGAAGGACGACCGGATCATCGACCGGCGCAGCATCCAGGGCCAGTTGCTGACCCGCTGCTTCGACGGCGACCAGCCCCGGCTGGACCGGGCGTTGAAGGCGGCGCTGGCCCGCACCGCGCCGACCGCGGTGGAGAGCCGGCGCGACAAGCCGCGCGGCAAGCTGCGGCGGTACCCGCTGGGCACCGTCGCGGTGCTGGACCTGCCCGAGCGGCGGGTCTTCGCGGTCGCCTACAGCAGCATGGGCAACGACCTGATCTGCCGCTCCTCCCTGGAGCGGCTGTCGGCGAGCCTGGACCGGCTGTGGGACCAGGTGTTCCTGCAGGGGCAGCGCAAGCCGGTGGCGATGGCGATGGTCGGCGCGGGCCTGGCCCGGATCGACGACGCCGATCCGCAGCGGCTGGCCCAGTTGGTCGGCCGGTCGTTCGCCCAGCGGTCGCTGCGCGGCGTGGTCACCCGCGAACTGCGCCTGGTGGTGCGGCCGTCCACGATCGGCCGGCTCGACCTGCCGGCGCTGCGGGTCGGCCTGGGCGGTCAGTCGTCGGGGGCGGACGGCTCCGGCCGGCGGTGAAGCGCGGCGAGGCCGGCGAACCACCGCCGGCCTCGCGGCGGCGGCTCGGTGACCGGGCAGCCGGCACCGCGCAGCCGGGCGACGATCTTCGCCCGGCAGCGCTCGGTGTCCTCCAGCTGGACGTAGTTGCGGCCGAGGATGTCGTTGACCGGCCGGTGCACCCGGCCGACGTGCAGGATCAGCGTCCTGGTCGGGAACACGGCCAGGGCCATGCCGAGTTCGATCAGCACGTTCGGCCGGGCCTGGATCTCGGGCCGGCCGCTGTCGCGCGGCCCGCGCAGGTCCGGGTGCAGGGTCACCACGTCCTCGGGCGTCAGCAGCACCACCACGGCCCGGGCCCGGGCGAGCCCCTGGGTGAGCACCTCGCCGACGTACGGGGAGGTCTGCCGCGTGGCCGTCACCAGGGTTTCCCACTCCAGCGGTTCGAGGCCGAGCTCGCGCAGGTAGGCGAACATCTCGTCGCGGACCGCGAGGTCGCGCCCGTGCACCACGAAGACGCAGCGCTCCGGCGCGATCGCCCGCCCGGCCCGGCGGGCGCTGCCGGCCCGGCGGGCCGCGGCACCGGCGAAGAACCGGTCGTCGGCGAGATGCTCCAGCAGGTCCTCCGCGACCCGCCGGTCGTCGGCGAACGGGTCGCCCCCGCCCGGCCGGTGCACGGCGCCGGTCAGGTCGGCCGCCGCCAGGTTCCGCAGTTCCAGTTCGACGGTGCGGGCCATGGCCGCCGCCGACGCGCGCACCACCCCGGCCGCCGCCTCCGCGTCCCCCAGCCGGACCAGGGCGTCGGCCGGCTCGTCCGCGCCGCCGGCGCCGCCGCCCAGCTCGACGATCGCGGTGTCGATCCGGTCCAGGGCGACGGCCAGCCCGGCGTCCCCGTGCCGCACCCGCCACTGGTGCCGGATCCGGGCGGCGTGCGCCAGGTAGACCGCGAGCGGCGGCAGCGCCGCGCTGCCGTCGGACCAGAGCCAGGCGCTCATCGCCTCCTCGCGGCCGGCCTCCGCGAGCACCGCGAACCGGCGCACCGGCCGCCCGTCGTCCAAGGTGTCGAACTCCCGGACGGTGAGGCCGGGCACGGGTGCGATCCAGCGCTCCGCCGCGGGCGGGCGGGGCGTGCCCCGGCCCAGCTCCGCGCAGGCGGCGGCGCGGGTGGCCGCGGTCACCCGCTCGGCCACCGCCAGGAAGAGCCGGGCCTGCCCCAGGAACGGACCCTCGCCCGGGCCGAGCACGGTGTCCACCCGGCGCTCCGGCTCCCGCCAGGGGTGCTGGTCGCCGGGGCGGGCGGAGACGATGACCGAGAGCACCAGCAGGTCGAGGTGGCGGCGCAGCAGCACCTGCGCGTCCCCGGCGTCGTCCTGGAGCGCGCACAGCACCGGCCCGGCCCGGCTCGCCGGCGAGCGCGGCGGCAGCATCGGGAGCTCCGCCCCACCGGGCTCGTGGGCCGGTTCGGTCAGGTGGAGGCCGAACCGGGCCGCCGACCAGATCCGGCGCAGCTCCGCCCAGGCCCGGTCGGCGCCGGGTCCGTCGCTCCTGACCCAGAGGTGGACCACCAGCTCCGGGTCGCGCAGCTCCGTCCGTTCAGTGCCCACCGGCAAGCCTCCCCTTCGGCCCCCTCGGCCCCCTCGGCCCCTTCGGCGCGAGGCTCAGTGCCGCCAGTAGCACGGTCGCCCGGACCCGCACCGCCTCGGGCGCCGGGATCGGCGGTTGCGCCCCGGTCGGGGTCTCGCCGACCCGGGTCGAGCGGCGCTGCTGCCCGGCGGCCTCCAGCCGGGCCAGCGCCCGGTCCAGCGCGGGCTCGTCGTACGGGTCGGTGGCGAGGCCGACGGCCGCCAGTGCGGCCTCGGCCCGCGCCCAGCGCGCCGGCGGCATCGACCACTGCTGCAGGTCCGTCAGCAGGGTGACGGCCCGTCGGGCCACGGCCGTGGCGTCGGCGGACGGGGTGTCGGGCACGGTGCCTCCCGGGGTGGGGTCGGGGCCGGCCCCGACTATCCGAACTGGTTCCTGGCGCTCAACCGGTCGGCCAGCGCGGTGAACGGCCGACCGTTCTCGACCCGCCCGGCCAGTCGGTGCAGCGCCTGGGCGACGTCCTGCTGGGCCCGGTGGACCGTCTGGCTGGCGCCGCCGAACGGGCCCAGCGACAGGGACAGGCCGAACAGGCCGAGCCCGCCCGCCCACCTGCGGTCCCGCAGGCCCTCCGCGCACGCCGCCGCCTCCTCGAACTGGCCGTTCCGCAGCATGAGCAGGACGTAGTCGGCGCGGGCCGCGGCGTCCTCGTCGGTCCACCGGACAACCCGGCGGACCCGAGCGAGGACCCGGCCGTACTCCTCGTCGGCCGACCGGTGGACAGCGCGGACGGCGTCCCCGTACTCCGCCGCCGACCAGCTGAACGACCGGTCGCCCAGCCGGGCCTCCCGCACCTCCAGGGCGAGCTGACGGCCCGACGGGCGGAAGTCGCAGAGCGCGGTCAGCAGCACCGGCTCGCCCTCCCCGTCGGTGCGCCGGACCATCGCCGCAATCACCGGCGCGTCCACCATGACCCGCCCGGTCCAGCCGACCCCGTCGACGGTGAGCTCGGTCCGCCGGCCCAGTGAGTTCAGGGACGCCGGACGAGCCAGATCAGCAGCAGCACCACGATCAGGCCGCACCCGGCCGATGTCACGGGATGCTGCCGCACCGCCCGGAGCAGCGTGCCCACCCGACCCGGTGTGTGGCCCTCCTCGGCGCCGGCCGGGGCCGACTCCCGCGGGCCGGCCGAGCGCAGCCGGTGGGTCCCGGTGAAGTCCGCCTCGGCGAGCAGCACCGCCACCTCCGGGCCGAACCGGTCGGTCAGCCGGTCGGCCTCGTCCCGGGAACGGATGCCCTGGGCCAGGAAGCAGCGGCCCTCGCCGCCCTCGGCCAACCGGCGGGCCCGCGCCGCCAGCTCCGCCACCGCCGCCGGATCGCCCGCCGGGGCCGCCCACGGCAGCGGGACCTGCGGCTCGACCGGGTCGCCGGCGAGCTGTTCGGCGGTCTTGCGCACCAGCTCGGTCAGTTCGTCGAGCGGCAGGGCCTGCGGCGGGGTGCTCTCCCCGAGCACCCCGTCCACCAACTCGGCCGTGCAGCTGCGGTCCAGCGCGGCCCCCAGCCCGACCCGGGCCCCCGTGTCCAGGGCGAGCCGGACCAGACCCGCCGCCAACGGTGCCTCGCCGGGTCCGGCCTCGACGACCAGGGTGTACCGGATGGCCCGGCCGTCGACGTCCCGACGTGCCGAGGGCACCTCGAACAGGGTCGCCGACCAGTCGTCACCGGTCCCGGAGACGCAGACTCCCGCCTCGTCCGTGAAGACCAGCAGCGGCAGCTGGTTCTGCGGGCCCTCCCACCACTGGCTCGCGGGCCGCGCACCGAGGAAGGCGTAGTCCAGTCGCTTCGGGGTTCCCCTGGTCATGATGTGGAGCCTCATGACATCACCGCCATTCCTCGACGTGCGGGCCGACCGGGAGGGTCGCCAGCATCCGGATGTCCGATTCCAGCTGCTCGCGTTCCTGACGGGCGCGTTGGACCGCCCGTCCGCTGGCGCCGATGGCCTGGTCGTCCCGCCGGGCGTCACCGGAGAAGTGGTACGCAAGGGTTCCGAAGAAGCCCTTGCGGGAGTACCGCCGGGCCTGCAGACCGGACTGCTGGTCCAGCCGCTCCTGCTCCTCCAGCTCGGCGAGCCGGCGGCGGCCCTCGAAGACGCAGGCGCACAGCTCGCGCATCACGTCGACCGCGCCCCGCACCTCGCTGCGGGGCGGTGAGGTGGTGAACCGGTAGCGCGCGGCGAAGGCCTCGCGGTTCACCTCCGCGGAGTGCGTCCACCGCCCGTCGATCAGTGTGATGTTCACGTAGGTCTGGACGGGGACGTAAACCACCCGGATGTCGCGGTCCTCGGCCTCCTTGGCCACCAGCTCCAGCACCTGCGCGTACATCTGCCGGACCCGGTCGCGCAGCGCCCGCGCGTCGCTGCCCGCGGGGCGGCCCGGGCGCAAGTAGGTCTCGCACTTCACGGGTGCGAGCACCAGCACGGCGGGCTCCGCCCGGTTCTCCGGCAGGTTCCGGGTCTTGGCCCAGATCCGGACGGTCTCCTCGACGCCGACCACGTCCAGCCAGTAGGAAGCGAGCGCCCGCCGCGTGTCGCCGGCCTCCATCAGCAGTGCGGCGTCGATCGGCACCACCATCAGGATGCTGCTCACCAGGTGGTCCTCGACCCTGCGCCAGTTTTCCTCGCTGACCCCCTTGCGCTGCCGGTAGCCGGGGTCGAGCCAACCGCCCGGGTAGTCCAGGATCCGGAACGGGATCTCGACCCGGCTCAGGCCGGCCGAGCGCAGGGCGAAGCCGAGGAACTCCGGGATGTCGGTACCGGCGATGCCGCCGCTGGAGAACACGCCCGTCTGCTCGGCCTCGCGCAGCGCCACCTTGTGCTTCCGGATCCGCGCCTCGGTCGCGGTCTCGGTGACCACCCGGGCGGACTTGCCGGACAGGGCCTCGTCGGTCTCGCTGAACATCGCGGTCAGCATGGTGGTCTTGCCCACTCCGGACGGCCCGAGCAGGGCCATCCGGAACTCCTCGTGCTCCTCGCCCGCCATCAGTGCGCCTCCTTCACGTGCTCCGGGTCTCCGTTCAGTGCGCCGAGCGCGCGGCCCAGCGCGCCCAGCGCGCCGCGCACCCGCTGGATCCGCAGGGTGGCCGCGCCCGGTCCGGAGCCCTCGCGCGGCCAGAGCTGGTCGCGGAACGACTCGGCCAGCCGGCGGAACTCCTTCTCCGCGTCCTCGGAGCGGATGAACGCGTCCTCGAACTGCTCGCCGTACGCGAACAGGGCCTGGGCGATGGTGCGCCCCTCACCGACCACCGACCGGCCGGCGTCGTAACTCGCGCCCACGGCCAGCTCGGCGAGCCTGCGGTGCAGTTCGCGCACCCCCTTCGGGGTCCGCTCCACCGGCAGCAACTGGCCGAGCGCGCCCGGCGTGCCGGCGGCGGGTTCCGGCTGCAGCGCCGACAGGGCGGACCGGACCTGCGGCAGCGCCCGGGTGCGGTAGTCCAGGTGCACGTCGAGTGTGAAGTCCAGCGAGCGGACCAGCGTGGGGCAGGCCGCCTCGGCGTCGCGCAGTTGGCCGGTCAGGGTGCGCAGGGTGGCGGCGGGGCCGTCCGAGCGGTCCAGCAGGCCGTCGAGCTCCTTGCCCAGCGCGTCGACCAGGCCCTGCCAGAAATCCTCCTGACGGGCCGTCATGATCTCGTCCATGGCGCCGTACCGGTGCGCGATGTCCACCCGGAGCGCGTTCAGGGTGCGTTCGGCGAACACCGCGGCGCCCGCCTCGACGTTCATCTCCGCCAGCGCCCGGGCGGTCCACGCCTCGACGCCTTCGCCGAAACCGTCCTCGGCCCAGCTGCTGATCTCCTGGTGGATCGCCTCCGCGCGCCCGCGGAACTCGGCGTCCTCGGCGGCCGCCGAGGCACGGTCGGCCAGCTCGGCCACCCAGGCGCCGAGCGAGGCGACCAGTCCCCGGCGCAGCCCGGCGGCGCGCTCGACCAGCACCTCGGTGGGCGTGGGCGTGATGACCGAGCGCAGCACGGCGAGCGCGTCCTCCACCACCCGGACCAGCGCGGCGGCGTTGACCCGACAGGCCTCGGCGCCGCGGGCGATCACGGCGGCGTCCATCCGGGGCAGCGCCTCCGACAGGTGCGCCAGGGTGTCGGCCAGCACGCCGCGCATCGCCTCCCGGTCCGCGGCGTCCGCCTCGCGGACCCGCAGCACCGAGTCCGGCGTGCCGTAGTTCACCCGCTTGAGCAGGTCGGCCCGCAGGGCGGCGAGCTGCTCGGGCCGGGTGCCGCCGTCGTTCACCAGCACGGTCGCGAAGTCGCGCAGGGCCGCCGCGCCGCGGGCCTGTCCGATCAGTTCCAGCGCCTTGGCGTCCTCGGTGCGCCAGAGCTGGTTGCCGGCGGTCGGGCGCTTCACCACCAGCACGAAGTCCACGTCGTTCTGCAGGCCGGCCAGGTGGTGCTCCTCGGCGCTGGGGAGGATCTCGCCCAGCCCCGGCAGGTCGTACAGGCCGAGACTGGTCAACTCGTCGAGCGGGAACGGGCAGTGGATCTCGGCGTCGCGCACCGCCAGGTAGCGCCGGTCGGCGTCCACCGTGTTCTCCGCCGGATAGGCGACCCAGTCCCGCAGCTGGGCCAGCTCGACCCGCTGGGTGCGGCCGGTCAGCAGTGCACGGAAGCTGGGCAGACCGTCGCGCATCTCCGACAGCCGCACCAGCATCGGCCCGAGCAGCGCCGCGTCCGGCCGCCCGGCCAACTCCGCCTGCTGGCCGGGGAAGTCGAACCCGGCCAGGTCGTCCAGGTCGGCCAGCCTCGGCCCGATCCCCAGCGCCGCGGCGTACGGGGCCAGCACCGACTCGCAGAACGAGGCCTCGGTGTGCAGAGTCAGCTGGGCCTCGCGCCGGGTCGTGCTGTGGAAGATCCGGCTGCGCACCGCCGTGACCGGGCCGCCCGCGCCGGTCGGGATCTGGTCGTCGCCCAGGTCCGACATGGACTGCAGTGCCGTGCTCTTGCCGTTGCGGGCCTGGCCGCTCACCCCCACGTTCACCGTCCGGCGGGCCAACCGGGCCCGGACGGTCCGCAGTTCGCCGAGCGCGTCGTCGGCCAGCCGGGCCGGCTCCTCGACGTCCAACTCCCCCAGGCCCGCCGCCTCCAGCTCCGGCGCGGCGTCCCTGACGGCCCGCCGCAGCCCCGCAACGGCCCCCTGCACCGCCTGCCACCGCTCGACCTCACCGTCGACCCGGGGCAACAGCAGCCGGCGCTGCCGCAGGACCTCCTCCAACCGCTGCCCGACGTCCACCATGTCCCGTCCTCCCGACCCGCCGCTCCCGGACCTCCCGACACACCGCACTATCGCAACGGCGCGGGGCCCGGGGGAACGGCTGCCGCGGGATCGGGCTCATGCACGTTCGCATGCGGGGACCGCCGACACGGTCCGCCCCGGGCATGGTTGACGGATCGTCAGACCCGCTGCCCGGCAGCGTCCGCCGGGCGCCCCGGAATCCCGCGGACGGCGCCGGGGCCCACGGGGCACGTTCTCTTGTGTTGCTTTCTATTGATAACTGTTTGATCTGGTGCCATGCTGCGGGGCCAGTAGCTCACCATCGACCAGGGACCGGCCGGTGGTGACCTCCCCCCACCCACCCGCTCCCCCACGAGGCGACCCCATGCCCACCCTGCCCATCCGTCTCGGCAGAGCCCTGCGACTCACCGCTGCCGCCCTCACCGCCCTCGCGCTCGGCGCCGCCCCGACGGTCACCGCCCGTGCCGCCACGCCCAGCACGTTCACGCCGGCCGCGGCGTGGACCGACCAGAACGGCAACCAGCTCCAGTTGCACGGCCTCGGCATCGTCAAGGCCGGCAGCACCTGGTACGGCTTCGGCGAGGACCACACCGGCGAGACCGCCAGCGACACCAGCTTCAAGGACATCCCCTGCTACAGCAGCACCGACCTGCAGCACTGGACCTACCAGAGCCAGGCGCTGGGCCTGCAGAGCACCGGAGACCTCGGCCCCCACCGCATCGTCGAGCGCCCCAAGGTCCTCTACAACGCCACCACCGGCACCTACGTGATGTACCTGCACATCGACAGCCCCTCGTACGCCGAGGCCAAGGTCGGCGTCGCCACCAGCAGCACTCCGTGCGGGCCCTACACCTACCGCGGCAGCTTCCAGCCGCTCGGCTTCCAGAGCCGCGACCTCGGCCTCTACCAGGACAGCGACGGCTCCGCCTACCTGCTCAGCGAGGACCGCGCCAACGGCCTGCGCATCGACCGGCTGTCCGCCGACTACCTCTCCGTCACCTCCTCCGTCGCCCTGCTCGGCGACTACGAGGCGCCGGCCCTGGTCAAGGCCAACGGCCGGTACTACCTGTTCGGCTCGCACCTCAGCGGCTGGGGCACCAACGACAACGTGTACGCCACCGCCACCTCCCTCGCCGGCCCCTGGTCCGCGTTCACCACCTTCGCCCCCGCCGGCACCCAGACCTACAACTCCCAGACCGCGAACGTCATCCCGGTCACCGGAACCGCCGGCACCAGCTACGTCTTCGCCGCCGACCGCTGGAACACCGGCGACCTCGGCAACTCCCCGCTGGTCTGGCTCCCGCTCACCCTCTCCGGCACCACCGCCAACGTCGGCTGGTTCAACTCCTGGTCCCTGGACACCGCCGCCGGCACCTGGACGGCCAACTCCTCCCTGCCGCCCACCGGCAGCCGGGTCCTGACCAGCGCCAACAGCTCCCTGCTGATGGACGACAGCGGCGCCTCCACCGCCGACGCCAGCCCCGTCATCCAGTGGCCCGCCAACGGCGGCACCAACCAGCGCTGGACCCTCCAGCAGGTCTCCGGCAACACCTACACCGTGGTCAACGCGCTGAGCGGCAAGTGCCTGGACACCACCGGCCACGCCACCGCCGCCGGCACCCCGCTCGTCCAGTCGACCTGCACCCCCGGCGCCCCCACCCAGCAGTGGCTCGCCGACGCCGTCGGCAGCTACACCGACCCGGCCAACGCCGGCTTCACCCTCGTCAACCTGGCCGCCGGTCTGGTCGTCGACGTCCCGAACAACTCCACCTCCCAGGGCACCCAGCTCGCCCTGTGGAGCAGCAACGGCGGCAAGAACCAGACCTGGCAGCTGTCCTGACTGCTCATCAGCAGGAACCCTTCGCTCCGGCCGAGCGGAATCGAACCTGATCCGCTCGCAGCCGGGGCGCTGAGGACCCGGGCGCAGCGCCCGCAGCACACCGTCGGTGGGCCCGCGGGCCCACCGACGGTTCACCCGGGCCGGCCGACGCCCCCGGCCGCGAAGCCCGCCCGGACCACGGGCCTACTCCCAGCAGGTCAGACAGCCGTGCTTGTGATTGGTGGACGGGTCGGACGTTGCATCGGCGACGACGGTGGGTGTGCCCTGCGCCGGGACGGGGCTGGACTGCGCGTGGACGGTGGTCAGCAGTCCGGCGGCGACCAGGAGTACAGCTGCGCAGCGAAGGCCGTTCTTCATGAGTGTTCGGTGTCCTCGGGTTCGTGGTCGGCGGGTGCGGGGTCGTTGTCGGTGGCCGGGGTGTCCAGGTCGGACAGGAACAGGCCCAGCTGGAACCGGTTGCGGGCGTTGTAGCGCTCCATCAGGTCCGCGATCGTGTAGGCGATGGTTCGGCGGCTCAGGCCCAGCTGGGCGGCTGCGCTGTCGTCGGTATGACCGTCGGCCAACAGGGACAGGACCGCGCGTTCACGGGGTGTCAGGCTCATCGGAGGGGTCCATCGTCTTTCCGGTGTGATGCCTTGGTGCCAGTACTGGAGGTAGAGCTCGGTCAACCGGTGCAGTACGGCCGGGGTGGTGATCTCCCAGGCGCCTTTGCCCGGAGTGCCGGGGTCGATCGGCACGATCGCGGTGGTGCGGTCGATGATGATCAATTTGGTCGGCAGGGCCGGCAGTTCGCGGTAGTGCATCCCGCCGGCGATCAGCTCCTGCGTGTGCGCGCCGGAGCGGTCGTCGGCTGCGCGCGGCACGCCCAGGGAGAACAGTTGGATGCCTCGGCTGACGAGTTTGCGGTCCAGCGGGGCAGCGGCTTGCAGGGTCCGGTTGTCGAAGGCCGGTTCGGGGTTCATGGCGAGGTGTTCGCAGTGTTCGGCGGCGACCAGGTCGCCGAGTCGGGCACGGACCTGCTCGCTGCCGAACAGTGGGCGGATGGTCGTGCCGAACGCCGTCGACAGGTCTGCTTCCTTGATCGCGAGGCCGCCCGGGCTGGTCATCCGCTGCCGCAGCGTGTTCGCGGCCGCCGCCGTCTCCAGGCGTCGCCGGCGAAGCGCGTCCGCCAAGGTGTGCGCCGCTGCGGCCCGCCACCGGGGCTGGCGCGCCCCCTCGGGCTCGCAACCACCGACGGCCCGCAGTTCGTCCAGAGCCTCCTGGACCCGGCGCCGCGCCATCTTCAGCGTGGCGGCCAACTCGGCCTGCGTGGACGGCCCCAGCGCGGTCAGGGTCCGGTGGACCAGATCGGCCGGCGCCGACACGCCCAGGCGGGTCAGCATCGCAGCAGCCGACCCGGGTGAACCGACGGAACTCACGCCCAGCACGGCGCCGCTTGCGACAGGCACGAAACACCCACTCCCCCGATGATGCAGATCACGCCCCGGGTACCGCGGTGGCATCCTCGGGCCCGACAGCAGGTGGATGCTGCCCGCTCCGGCCCGCTCTCGTCCAGTGCAGGCCGTGCCCGTTGCACATATGTGCAGTCGAAGCCCGTCGGCAGGGCCTTGCGCATCTGTGCAAATCGCCCGGCGTCCGGAGACGGCTCCACCTGCCCGCTGCCACGGTTTCCCTCGCTCGCAGTCGACAGCGAGCAACCACCTCCATCGAGCGGAAGGCAGTTGTCCGTGAAGACCACTCAGAAGTTCCCCGCCGCCCGGCCGCGAGCCGTCAAGCGCCTGGCGGCTGCGGCCGCCTCGGCCGCCCTGCTGGCGGGACTGAGCATCTCCGGTGCGACGAGCGCCTCCGCCACGGCCGATCCCGGCTGCTACGTCATCGTCTCCGGCAGCCACGACGGCTGCTCCCACCAGTCCTCCCTGCGCCCCGGCCAGTACATCGAGGGCGGCACCGGCAACTACGCGCTCGAAACCGAGGACGAGGAACTCCGGACCCAGACCGACGGGAACATCGTCCTCTACTGCAAGCACGCCGGTACGTCCGCCGCGACCGGGAAGTGGATCAGCGCCTGGCAGCCGGTCTGGGCGACCAACCAGGGCTACTGGAACAGCAGCTCGGGCAGCAAGGTCGTGCTGTGGAGCGACGGGAACCTGGCGGGCTACAGCTACCGCAGCGGCCTCGAGAACGTCGAGTTCAGCAGCAACACCTGGAACGGCTCGGACACCGTCTTCATCGTCCAGGCCGACGGCAACCTCGTGGTGTGGTCGGGCGGCCGACCGGTCTGGTCCGCCGCGCAGAACTCCCTCTACCACACCTGCCCCGGCACCGAGGCCTACTGGGTCGGCTACTGACACCTGCGGATCGGCGCGGCCGGGCCCGGGGCCGGGCGGTCGGCCCCGGGCCGGCTGAGCAGCTCCCGCTCCCGGCCGGGCTCGGCCGGCGGCTGACGGGTCCCCGGGCGGCCGAGGCCCCGTCAGCAGGGTGTACCACCAAGTCGAACGGGGCCGCGGCCTGCGGCCGGGAGTCAGACCCGCCGCATCCGGTAGACGCAGGTCCGGTAGGGCATCTCGACGCCGGCGCGGCCGGCCAGGGCCGGGTCGGTGGCGGCCAGTTCGCCGGTCTCCCGGTCCAGGCGGGCCCGCTCGGCGGCGTCGGCGGTCAGGTAGCGGGAGCGGGACCGCACCAGGTCGGTCAGCCGGTCCGTCGGGACGGTCACGGTGTGCTCGGTCAGGCCGAGTTCGGGTTCGGTGAACCACGGCGTCAGCGGGCCGTACGGCCAGGCGCTGTCCAGGCCGTACCCCTCCTTGCCGACGATGCCGGACAGCGCGGCCACCCACGGGGTCCGATCGTCGCGAATGTTCCACATCGCCGCGAAGACGCCGTCCTTGCGCAGCACCCGGTGGATCTCCGGCAGCGCGTCCTGCGGACTGAACCAGTGGTACGCCTGCCCGACCACGACGGCGTCGACGGACCCGTCCGGCAACGGGATCTCCTCGGCGCTGCCGGCCAGCACCTGCGTGCCGGGGTGGCGTTCGGCGGCCACGGCGCGCATCTGCTCGTCGGGCTCGACCGCGATCACCTCGTGGCCGACGGCGCGCAGGGCACCGGTCAGCAGCCCGGTACCCGCCCCCAGGTCCAGGACGCGCACCGGCTCGACGCCGACGGCCCACACGACCGCCCGCTCGGGGTAGCCGGGCCGGATCGAGTCGTACAGGCGGGCAGCGGCACCGAAGGACAGCGCAGGGGTGGACATGCCGGTGAGCGTACCCGGATCCGGTCCGCGGTACCGGCGTGACGAAAGCGGGGCAGGGGCCACCACCTGCGTCCGGTCGTCGAGCGGTCGGCCTCTCCGCGCCGTGGCGGCACGGAGAGACCGACGGGGTGTCAGCTCCCCGAGGTCTCCGGGAGCGGGATTCCGAACCGGCCCGCTGCCCACCGGGCGCGCCGGCGCACTGTCCGGTCCGGGTCGTCGAGGAGCTCGTACACGCGCTCGACCCAGCCGGGTCGGTTCAGGAGGTCGGCGTACAGCTGCCGGGTGCGGTCGAGGTGGTCCGGTGGCCAGTCGAGCGTGGCGGACATGCCGTTGGTGAGGTCCTCGGCCAGCAGCCGGACGGAGATGTATCGATCCAGCGTGGGTTCGAGCCGCGCGACCTGCTCGGCGTAGGCGGTGAGCAGGTCGCAGGCCTGTGGGTGGTGCGCGAGCGTGCCGCCCATTCCCCCGCACCCGGCCATGATGCGCAGCAGCACGCCGGTGTGATCGACCACCGCGCTGTCGGCTGCGGGATCGGCGATCGCCTCGTGGACGGCCGCGACTCGGGCGACCTTCGCCGCGAAGTAGCCGTTCAGGACGTCGCCGTCCGCCGCGCGTCGCAGCAGCCAGGGGCGGGCGCGCGGGTCGGCCAGCCGGCAGAGCGCTTCGACGACGTAGACGCGGCCCCAGCCGCTGACCCGGTCGGCGAGCCACAGCAGGGCCGGTGTGCCGTCCGGCAGTTGCTCCAGGGCATGGGCGGCCAGCGGGCCGAAGTGGTGCGAGAGCAGGCCGATGGTCCGGATCAGCGGGATGTCCGCTGCGGTGGCCGTCTCGGCGAGCAGGGCCAGTCCCGCTGTCGCCACGGACCGGCTGGTGCCGTGGCGCACCAGATGGCGGCCCACGGTGCGGATCCGGTCCGGATCGTGGCGGGCGGCCAGCGCGGCGAGGAACCGGTCACGGTGGATCGGCACGTCCAGACCGGCGAGCGCACTCGCCATCAGCCGCAGCCCAGCGGGACTCAGCGGTCTGGCCAGCCGCGCTTCGAGCAGCGCCGCAACGTCCTGACCGCGGCGTGCGTAGTCGCCGGCGTGGTCCCGGGTGCGGCGCTGGTGCGAGGCGCGGCGGGGGTCGTTCGCGTCGGGGTACGGGGCGCCGTCCCCGGGGAGCGGGCCGTCTGGGGTCGCCCGGTGCAGGCGCAGTGCGTGCTGATGGAGCGTCGCCCGCAGGCCGATCCCGGTCGGCTCGGTGATCGCGCTCACCAGCGGGAGGGGGACTCGATTCTCTTCGTCATGGGACGTGATGCTGCCAGGCGGCCCCGCCGTACGGCAAGCCCGTTGGGTGCCCGGCGAACGCCGTGACCACCGCCGCTCCCGTCGCCACGGTGGCACGCTGTCTGCTCCGTCGGCCGACCGGCTCGCCGATGTCGGCCGAGCAGTCCCAACCGTGAAACCTGTTCGACCGGACCGCCGCAACGAGCGATCATGGCGGTGTGACCCCGACCGAAGCAGCAGCTGATGCCCTGCAGGACCGCGCCGCGCTCTGGAGCGTCGGCGCGGCCCCCGCGCACGAGGTCGTCACCGCCGCGTGCGATGCCCTCGTTGCCGGACTCGACAGCCCCGCGCTTGTGGCGCTGGCATCACGCACTCGAAGCGAAGCCGACTACGACGTTCCCGAGCTCCTCCCAGTGGCCCTCGAAGAACTCGGCCTCACCTCCTACGCGCCCGGCAGCCAGGCCGGCGAGGAGGCTGCCGTGCGAGCTCTCGCCAAGCTCCTGGTGTCGGGCGAACTGACGCCGAGGGAACTGGCCTTCCAGGCCCATCAGCGTTTCGGCCACCGGCTTCCGCCGGCTGAACGGCTCGCCGAACTCGACGACGAGTACGACACTCTCGGATACAGCAGCAGAACGCTCGCCCAGCTCGACGCCGACGTCAGGTCCGAGGCCCACCGCCTGGCACAACAGCCTCCGGGTTCGTCCGAACCCACGGACGCTCCCGCCTGAAGCACGTCCCCGGCCCCGTGGGCTCGCAGTGCCATGCCCTCAGGGCCGGTTCGGCGGACGTCGAACCACTCGTGCCACTCGTGTGCCCACTTGTCCGAACCTGAGGGCTGGGTGGCGCCGTCGGATCGATGCCACGGTGGCCGCTCACCTCGGCGCGGGTGCGGACCGGGCCGAGGTGCTTCGCGATGACGCCGCCCCGTCCACTGGACCGGTGATGCCTCCGGGAGACACCGCAGTCCGGTCCCGAATACAGGACAGCTCACGATGCGGGCCCACCAGTCTCACCCCCCGGGTCCGGGTCAGTCGCCGGCCGCCCAGGTCACGGCCTCGTCCTGTCGGGCCAGCGGGAAGGTTCTGGTCTGCCCCGGGATCATCCAGCCGAAGGCCGTGGTGAGGTGGGTCATCCAGTCGAGGTCCGTGACCAGCGCCACGCGCTTCCAGGCCCGCAGGTGCTCGGCGCCGAGCTTGAGGTCCTCCCACACCGCCCCGCCGGACATGCCGTGGAACTCGCGGACCACGAGGACGCAGCGGATCCCGCCCGCCTCGGCGGCACCGGTGATCGCGGGGATCAGCACGTCGCGGTAGTCGTCGGCGGACAGCTTCCCGCCGAGCTCGAATCCGATCACCCCGACCGGCAGGCCGGTCAGCTCCTCCACCACCGTACGCACCTCACGTCTCGTCATGGACCAACGGGTCGGTGTTCACGCTACGAGCCGGGGCGGAGACGCGCAGCCGGGCGTACTGCTTCAGGACCGCGGGGCTGCCGCCGAAGGCACCGGCTGCGGGCACGAGCACCACCGGCGCCGGCCCCGGTGGTGCTCGTCACCCCTGCGGCGCCGCGGCGGGACGGTGTCGTCCCGCGACCGCCGAGGCCGGTCGGCTCAGCCGTCCTTGAGGAGCCCGAACTCCTCCAGCAGTTCCCCGACCTCGGTGGCCTCCAGACGGTGCAGCAGCCGGTTGCGGACGAACGCCGGTCCCGGCAGGTCGAGCTCGGCCCCGTCCCGCAGGCAGCCGGCGGCGGCCAGCAGCGTGCGGATGTCGTACGTGGAGTTGAAGACCTCCGGCACGCCGCGGTCGACTCCCAGCAGCTGGTAGGCGGCCTCCATACCGGTGCGGACCGAGTACTCGGTGGTGAAGATGCAGTCCCGCCCGGTCTCGGCGAACTGGCCGATGAAGGCGAAGTTCACCGCACCGTCGGGCACCACGGCCGGGCGGTCACCGGCCCGGCGGGGCAGGAAGAACGAGGTGACGTAGGGCATCAT
>NZ_JBHYKG010000015.1:21303-60168 GCF_042741245.1 Kitasatospora sp. NPDC058965 | reverse complement strand
GGGGGTGCCGTCTCGCACCCCACGGGCGCTGGGGCCCCCCCCCGCGGTGGCGGCCCCCGGGCCCACCAGCGGGCCTGCGACGGACGCCCGACCCCGTGGTCGGGCGTCTGCGCCTGCCGCGTCGGGTGCTCAGGCTCCGGTGACGAGTTGGCCGTCCCGCACGGTCACGGTGGCCGGGGCGAGCGGGGCGGTGGCCGGGCCGTGGGCGACGCTGCCGTCCTCGGCCTTGAAGGTGCTGCCGTGGCAGGGGCAGCTGATGAGCCCGTTGGCGACGGTGCCGACCGTGCAGCCGCGGTGCGTGCAGACGGCGCTGAACGCCTTGAAGGTGCCGGCCTGCGGCTGCGTCACGACGAGCTTGGCGGCCGGGTAGACGGTACCGCCGCCGACCGGGACGTCGGCGGCCTTGCCGAGCACCGTCCCCCCGCTCCCGCTTCCGCTCCCGCCGGTGCCGGTGCCGGAGCCGGAGCCGGTGCTCGCGGGCGCGGTCGGCATCGTCGGCGCCGGGTCGGACGGCTGCGCCGGTCCGCTCGACATGGGCGGCGCCGCCGCGCCGGACGGCATGTCGCTGGTCGAGGAGCAGCCGCACAGCGTCAGCGCGGCCGCGCCGCCCATGCCGCACAGCAGGGCCCGGCGGCGGGTGGGGGTCTGGGCGGTGTCGGGGGCGGTCTGGTGCTCGGGGAGGGTGGTCATGGTGGTCCTGTTCTCGTCGGGGAAGGTGCGGACGGGGCGGCGGCCCGGGTGGGGGGTCCGGGGCGCCGCTGACGGACGTTCCGGGTCCGGGCCTCGGTCGCCGGGTCGGTGGCGGGTCAGGGGCTCGGGGTAGCGCCGGCGGACGCGCCACCTGTGGGCGCGCCGGCAGTCGGCGGAGTGGGGGCGACGGTAGCGGAAGCGGCGGTGCCGATGGCGGTGGGGGCGGCACTGGTGGCACCAGTGGTCGGATCGGTGGTCGGATCGGTGGTTGGCATGCCGGTGGCCGGGTCGGCTGCGCCGGGCGTCGCGACCTGCGGTGTCCCGGCACCGGGCGCCGCCGGGCCCGTCGCGGTCGGGTCCGTCGCGGTCGGGTCCGGGGCCGTCGTGCCCGTCGCGGTCGGGTCCGGAGCCGTGGTGTCCGGAGCCGCCAGCGCCGCGCGGGCGGCCGCCGGGCAGTTGAGGTTGGTGAGCGAGGCGGCCAGGCGTTGGGTGAGGAAGTCGAAGAGGTTCTGCCCGGCCTGCGGGGATGCGGCGCCGACCGTGAATCGGCGGTCGAGGCGGATGCGTCGGGCGCCGAGGGTGGCCAGTTGGGTGCAGTAGGTCTTCGGGTCGCCGGTGGCACCGGCGCCGAGCGGCGGCTGGTCGACGCCCGCGCGGTAGCGGTTGGTCTTGTCGCGGTTCTGCTTGTTGTTCTCGGTCACCATGGGGTCGTTGAGCGGGACCAGCGCGACGGGAGAGGCTTGGAACTTGGCGGCCTGCAGCTCGTTGAGGGCCAGTGAGGTGACCGAGGCACCCGGGTCCGCGAGGTCGGGGGCGGTCCACGGGGTGCAACCGAGGGCGGGGTCCTCGAAGTTGACGAGCAGCAGGTTGTCGCTGCCGTTGAGCAGCGTGGTGCTGGCATTGCGCATGGTGCGGGGGTGGTTGTGGCCGAGGGCGGCGGAGTTCTTGGCGGTCTTCTGGGCGGTGCGGCCGCGCGCGTCGGCGAGGTACTCGGTGGTGACGTTGTCGCTCTGGTCCTGGTCGACCAGGCCGAAGTCGCGGGTGGTCAGGCAGGGTTTGCCGTCCTTGGCGGTGCCCAGCGGGGGGACGGTGAGCTTGCCGGCCTGCTCGGCGGTGTTGGCCGCGGTGAAGAAGGCGGGGGCGTTGCAGTAGGCGAACTGGCCGAACGGCGCGCCCTGCGCGGCTCCGCCGACGCAACTGCCGTCAGCGGTGTGGCCGCGCAGGCTCAGGACGCCGCCGTTGAAGCCGAACCAGATGCCGACCACGGCGTTCGCGGGCAGGGCCGGCACCACGGCCGCCACGGCCGGGGTGGTCCCGCGGTCGACGACCAGCGGGTTGTACACGGACAGGGCGCCGGTGGCGGGGTCGAGCACGGTGGCCTGGACGAAGGCGGACTGGTTGGGGTCGGCCTCGTGACAGGGGCCCTTGGCGGGGTCGGTGGCGGTCAACTGGTAAGGCGTGGCGAGTCCTTGGGCGGTCAGCGGGTTCGCCGGCACGGTCAGGGTGCAGTTCGGGTCGGGCTGCGCGAGGGGTTGGGCGGACGGCGCGGTGGCGGCGAACGAGACACCGAGCAGTGCGGCACCCGCGCTCAGCGTGCCGCCGAGACCGAGGCTGAGCGCCAGCACCCGGCGGCTGCGGCCGCGTGATCGGTGGTGGGTGCGGCGCTGGTCGGCCCGGGATCGGCGGGATCGGTGCGGCATACGGGATTTCCTCCGGGCACACAGGAACTGGACGTGGACGGCGCAGTGGGACGGACAGCGGGCTCGACGGCCGGCTGCCGCGGGTACGGGGCGGTGCGGCCGGGGCCCGCGAGCACCGCGCCGCGCAGTGGCTGCGGGCGCGGCGGGCGTCGCGGGCGGCGGTCGCGGTCGGAGCGGCCGCCTGCCGGTACGGGCGATCCTAGGCGTCCACGGCCGCCGAACCAGTGCTCGCGGCAACTCCTAAGCGACGCCTAAGGTTTCACTCACCTGCGCAGTTGTCCCGGCCGCGCCGGCGCCCGGCGGGACACGGACCCCGGCGGGGGCGGGTCAGCAGAACCTTAGGGCTTGCTCAGGACCCTCGCGGCGCGCCGTCCGCGGACCCCTCGGCGACCCCGGCGACCCCGGCGGTCCGGGCCTGCGGGGCCTGCGGGTCAGCGGACCTGATCGCCCTTCACTCCGGTGCCCGCGGTCCTGGTCGGAGCTCCGTCCGGGGCGAACGACTGGTGGAACGTGAAGGCCTGCGGTGCGCAGCCGTGCTCGTGGAGGTGCTCCAGCCTGGACACCCCGTCCTGCCAGGTCGGTATCGCACCGTCAAAGACCCACCAGGAGACGTGACTCGGGTGCCCCGTCCGCTCGAACCAGTCGTGGCGCCGGGCGAGCGCCGTTCGGTGCAGACCGGTGTAGACGGCGTCGAAGGCGGAGTGCAGGTCGGTCCAGAGCGAGAGGGTCGCGGCGAGGGCGATGGTCTCCGCCGTGCGGCCCTTGCCGTACCAGGTCGGTACGGCGAACTCGCCCCATGCGCCCCAGTCCGCGTCGAAGAAGGTGCGCCCGCCGCCGACTGCCGCCTCGGCATGACCGAGGTATCCGGGGTGCCGGCCCACCGCCTGGTAGACGGGACCGCCAATGGCCTGGAACTCCTGGGTGAGAGATGCGGGATCGGCAAGGGGCGACTTCAGGACGCCGAAGGTGTACAGAGCAAGGTGGGGCATGCGTCTCTCCCTGGTTGATGGTGCTTCAGGTGGCACGTCCTGGCCGGGCCGGCTGCCCGGGCGCGAACTCGGACTCGGGTCGGCGGTTCTCCTGCGGGGGCGGGGAGTTGTGGGCGGCACCCACGCGTCCCGCCACGGGCGACTCGGCCGGAGGCGCCCTGCCCGACCGTGCGACCGTCGAAGGCCAGGTGAATCTAGCCACCCCCACGGGCCTTGTCCACGTTGCGTTTTCCCTGTTCACGTGCCCTCCGGCCCGGGTCCTCGCGGGAGCGGGTACGGCCCCCCGCCGCCGCCGGGCGTCGCGAACGTACCCGGCTCCGCTCCCGCGGTCGGGCAGGCCGGGCAGGCCGGCGTCCGGCCGCGGATCGGCAGGCCGGTGCCGGCGGCCGGTCAGGTGGCGCGGTAGCCGGCGTCGTCCGCCAGCCCGTGCATCGCGGCGATCGCGCGCATGCGGCGGTGGAACGACCCGCCGCCCGGCTACGGTGAAAGGGTGACGCCGGACGAGACTCTGCGCGCACTGGCTGCCCTGGAAGCCGGCTTCAAGCGGGACGACCAGGCGCTCGCGGCGCTGGCGCGCCGCGCACCGGACGAACCCGGACTGCCCGTCCTGGTCGCGGACTTCGGTGTCCTGACGCTGGACACCCTGGTACTGCTCGCCTCCGGGCTGGCCGGGCGCCCCGAGGCGGACGAGTTCCTGCGGACGAACGTCACGGCCCGGATGTGCGCCGCGCTCGGCCGCACCTGGACCGGCTGGGCCGCGGGCGCCGACGACGGTGCGTCGGGCGAGATCGCCCGCGCGGTGATCGACGGGATCCTCAGCTTCACCGAGGGCGCGGGTGAGCAGCACGTCCTCCCGCTGCTCGCGGCACTGCGCGATCAGGCCCTGCAGGGGGACTGACACCGCGCGGGCGCTCCGGGCACCCGGCAGTTGCACGACACGGCTGTCCGCCGGGCACGACACTTGACATCAGATGTCCCGGGTGCCGGACCACACGGAGCGGACCTCGCGCAGCCAGCACTGTGGACAACTGCCCCCGTATCGCCATGAACAGACGCACCGGCGTTCATTGACGCCGACGGATCCGACTCCCTACCATGTCGACGCCAGCCAGACATCTGACGTCATATAAGCAGGGAAAGGGGTCCCCGTGACACCTGTGCAGGACGGGCACTTCGGCCGGCGGCGGGCCCTCGCCGCCCTCGGTGCGGCAGGCGCGGCCGGGGTGCTCACCCAGGCGCCACCGGCCGGCGCCGTCACGGCCTCCGGCGGGCTGCCGGTCCTGCAGGTCGGCGACGACTGGGCGACGGTCCTCGCCGCGTCCCCGCAGGTCCAACTGGCACCGGGAGCGACGTACACCCTCGCGGCGCCGGTGGACCTCCCCGACGGGTGCGTGATCCTCGGCAACGGCGCCACCGTGACCGTCACCGACACCTCGGTCGGCGCCCTGCGGGTGACCGGCCGCAGCGGCGTGACGATCGCGAACGTGGTGTTCCAGGGGCAGACCGCCAACCCCCTCGGCACCGCCCAGACCCTCTCCCACGTGGCGCTGACCCTCACCCGCAGCACCGACGTGCGCGTGGTCGACTGCGACTTCGTCCGCTGGAGCGGCGCCGGAGTCGTCGTCACCGGGTCCGCCGCGGACGACTACTTCGCCTACCGGGTGAAGCTCCGCGGCAACGCCTTCCACGAGTGCTACGTCGGCGTCTCCGTGGCCGACCGGAGCGAGTACTCCGTGCTCACCGGCAACAGCTTCACCTACTGCCGGTTGGCGATCTGGAACTCGTCCGGGAACTGGACCGTCAACGACAACAGCGTCGTCGGCTGCTACGGCGCGTACTACGCGTTCGGCCAGACCAGCCCGTACGGCGCGCTGACCAGCGACAACTGGGCCCACGGCGCGGTGGTCGGCAACACCTTCAACCACTCCAACGGGGGCGCGAAGCAGCTCTGGAACCAGAACGCGGCGTTCCCGATCGGCGGCACCGCCCAGGACCCGGGCAGCGGGGTGGTGGTCAACGGGGTGCTGCCACCGACCTTCACCGGCAACACGCTCTGGTACTCCCACCTGCACGGCACGAACCTGCTGGGCACCCGCTGGCTGCTCTCCGGCTGCACCTTCTCGAACCTCACCATCACCGGCACCGGCAGCGTCCCGATCGCCGTGGTCGGCACCCAGTCCAACGGCACGGGAAACGCGCCGGTGCTCAGCGGCAACGTCAAGGACCTGCTCGCCGGACTCTACTGACCGGGCGTGGGCACCACGACGGCCCGCCGACCGCCGCCCAGCCTGCGGCGCCGCGGGTCAGGAGGGCCCGAAGACCTGGCCCGCGTGCCAGGTCCCGTCCTGGTACACGTACTGCTGGAAGGCGCCGTCGGTGCGCAGGACGACGGCTTGGAGGGCGAAGTCGAAGCTGCTCCCGGAGAGCCCCAGGACGGCCGCGACGTCCCGGCCGAACGTTGCGCGCAGGGACCAGGTCGGGGCGACGGACTGGTTGTCGAGGCACCAGTGCTCGACCCCGCTCCGGGACTGGACGCAGAGGTGGAAGTCGCCGACGGCGGTCTCGGTCGCCGCGGTGGACTGGTTCTCGATCATCACGGGCGCGCCGTGGAGGTCGGCGCCGAAGACGTGGAGCGCCCGCCAGCCGCCGGTGCCGCTGCCGTCCCCGGTGCCGCTGCCGTCCCCGGTGCCGGTGCCGCTGCCGCTGCCCCTGCGGTCTCCGTCGCCGGCTTCGTTGTCTGTGCCGGCCTCGTTGTCGTCGCGTCGCCAGTGCTCCATCCGCCCGGTGTCCAGGACGCAGACCACGTCGAACGTTCCGCGCTCGCCGATGTTGGTCTGGACGAAGGCGGCGCCGCTGTACTTCACCTGCAGCGCGAACGTGGCGGCCGCCCGCCAGGACGCGCCGGCCGGCCGCCGCCAGTGCTGCAACCGCCCGGAGTTGCCGAGCCGCACCACGACTTCGAGGTCCCCCGGCGCACCGGCGTCGCTCTGCAGGAAGCCCGGGACGCCCGCAGAGTCGGCCGGCCCGAAGACCCCGCCGTCACGCCAGGTCCCGGTGGCCGGGTCGTGGTACCAGTGGCGCAGCCGGCCGTCCCGGGTCGGGTGAACGCACTCGAGGTCGCGCCGGTACGTGGTGGCGGTGAGGGTCGGCGTGGCGGTGGCATCGCCGGCGCCGAACACCGGGCCCGGTGTCCAGCTCCGGTACGGCGTCGTCTCGTTGTCGCACGTCCACACCCGCATCCGGCGGTCGGCGGTGGGGGCGAGCAGTTGGAAGTCGGTGTGCCGGACAGCGCCGCCGCGTTCGAGCAGTGCGCCGTTGTGGGTCCGGCGCATGGTCCACGGGTCGGGCTCGGGGTGGATCAGGCAGTACATCCCGTTCTGCTCGAAGTCGAGCACGCCGTAGCCGATCCGGACGTAGCCGTTCTCGCCCCAGGCCGTGCCCCAGGAGTTCTTGGCGATCCAGCACTCCTGGCCGTCGTCGTAGCCGACGATCGCGAGCGCCTGGCTGCCCAGCAGCTGTCCGCCGCCGGCGTGCCAGTAGATGCCCGACTTGTACGCGACGAAGTCCGGGTACACCGGAAACAGCGCCATGGCCGGGCCGTAGGCGTCCAGCCACCTCTTCTGGTCGCGCGGGATGAGGCCGAACCAGGATCCGCGCGGCGCGAGCACCGTGCGCCCGGGCCGGTCCGAGGTTGGGCGGTACACCGGGTTGTCCGTGGTGTAGGGCCAGCAGGCGGGGTCGCAGATGCCGTGCTCGGAGATCCAGGAGTAGTAGTCCTGGACGGAGCCGGCGTTGGCGCACAGCAGGCCGAGCCCGTCGTGCGGGTCGCCCTCGGAGCGGACGCACCAGACGCAGTGCTCGATCCGCACCATGCCCTCGATGATCGCGGTGTACCCGAACGCCAGGCCCGCGTCGCACGGCCCCTGGTCGCGGACCTGTGTCACCCACGCGCGGCCCCAGCGGTTCCGCCAGTCGACCGCGCTGTCCGCCCCCGCGCCGGACGGGCCCGGCGGCCGCCCCGCGGCTGGCACTGTCGCGACGGCTTCGAACGCGCCGTCCGGGTGCCCGGGCGCGACCGGATCCGCTCCGACCGGAAGCCCGAGCGCCGCCCGCCGGGCCCGCAGCATCGGGTTGGCCGTCGGACACCGCGCCGCCAGCCGTGCCAGGTCCGCGAGTGCGATGCCCGGGACCGGGAACTGCGCCGGGACCGGGCCGAGCCCAGGAGGCGCGACCTCCGCGTCGTCGGCAGGCCCCGGATCCGCGACCCAGCCGACACCCGTTTCCCGCACCAGGGACCGAATCTCACCGTACGTCACCATCAGGAACCGTCCTCCCGACGCCACCGGACCGCATCTCCACCACGACCGGCGCAGACGTGCACAAACCATCCCGTGGCGCGTGGCTGTCGTCCACCAGCCGCGCCGCGCGCGAACGCGACGACCACACGGCCCGGCACCAGCACGGATACGCGGCCGCCGGCCGCTGCGCCGATCCGGCCGGCTCGCAGCGCACGTCCGGCTCGCTTCCGGCGCGCCGGCGCCGGGGAGTGGCTGCCAGCAGCCCCGCTCGGCCGGGTGTCGGCGAGGTCGGCGAGGCTGGGATCCCGGGGGACCGGCCGCTGACCACCACGGGGGAGAAGACCATGCCTGCGCCGCTCGACGGGCTCGACGACATCGACTGGGCCGCACTGCAGCACGCCTACGGCTCCGCCGCCGACGTGCCCGGTCTGCCTGCGTGCCGGCCTCCTCAGGCCGGCAGGTAGCGTGGGGTCGGTCGGCTGTCGAGGGGGAACGTCGGAGTGTTCGCTGTGGTGGTCCTGCCGGAGTCCCTCCAGGTCGATTCGCGGTCGCCGCTCTTTGTCGCGGGTCGTGTCTGGTTGGAGATCGCCGGCCGTGCGTTCCCCGAGGCTGGGTGGAACGACGCGCCGCTGTCGGTGCTCGGGTCGATTGGGACGGCAATCCGCGGTGCCCTGGACCGCGGAGAAGGCGACGTCTATTTCTTCGAAGGCCCGTACTTCACGAAACTGCTGGCTTCGAACGACGGCCTGTTCAGAGTCGTGGGCGTCTGCGACCGGTATCCCGATCCTGACGGCGGTGGGGCGATCGAGGCGGAGGTGACCGTTCCGGTGCAGGAGCTGCTGGACGCCTATCGGGACGCAGTGCACAGGCTGATCGGCTGGGCGCAGGAACGCGGCGAGACCGAGGTGTTCGCGGTCCTGGCGAAGATGCTCGAGGCGGACGGCGTGTAGGTGGCCGTCGCCGGTGCTCGCACGAGTACAGCGCCCAACGATGACCGGCGTCCCTGTCACTGTGCCTCAGCGCACGGTTCCCGTGGCTCGTGGCTCGTGGCTCGTGGCTCGGGTCGGGGCTGCTGGAGCGGCGGGAAATTTCTCTCGATGGTTCGTGCGACCCCTGTGGCGGGTCGGGGCGTCTAGTTCGGGTGACGACAGTGACAGCCATTGCACGTACTACCCGGGGACGGTCTGATGGACACCGCACTCAGTTTCGAGGAGTTCGCGAGTACCCGAGCCCGTCGGCTCTTTCAGCTCGCCCACCTGATGTGCGGGGACTGGCACCAGGCGCAGGACCTCGTCCAGACGACACTGGCCAAGATGTACGCGGCGTGGGCACGGCTGCGGCGGGGCCGGGACGAGCCCGGGCTGGACGCGTACGCCCGCAAGGTCCTGCTGCGCACGTACCTCTCGCACCGGCGGCTGCGGCGCTCCTCCGAGTTGGTCACCGCCGAGCTGCCCGAGGCGGCGACCGGCCCGGACAGCAGTGACCTGCGGCTCACCCTGGCTTTTGCGGTGGCCCAACTCCCGCCCCGGAACCGGGCAGTGGTGGCACTGCACTACCTGGAGGACCACAGCACGGAGGCCGTGGCCGAGTTGCTGGGCATGTCGGTCAGCGCGGTCAAGAGCCTCAACACCCGCTCGCTGGCCAAGCTGCGCGAGATCCTCGCCGACGATCGCGAGCTCCTGCACCGGCACTGACGTCACCGCAACGGCCCGCCCACCCTTCGACGAGGAGCACCTCATGGACTTCGAAGAGCAGCTCAGCCACCAGCTCGGCCAGGACGCCGAACGGCTCGACCCCCCGATCGGCGCCATCGTCGCCGAAGCCGGCCGTCAGGGCCGGACGCTGCGCCGCCGCCGACGGCAGCAGATCGCCGGCTCGCTGGCCGCCGTGGCGGCCCTGGCCACCACCGCCGCCGCGCTGGGCCTGCAGCACGGTCCCGCCGGTGCCGCCGACCTCCGGCTCACCGCGCCGGCCGCCGCCGGCTCCCCGGCCACCGGTCCCTTGACGGTCGGGTCCCCGACCACCGCCAGTCCCTCGACCGCCGGCACTCCGGCCACGGGGACCGTGCCGCTCACCAGCGACGCGATGCTGGCGGACCTGTCGGGCCTGCTGCCGGCCAACACCAAGCTGACCAACTACAAGCCCGGACAGCCCGACTGGGCCCAACTGCCCGGCGCGACCAGCCTGTCCGTCGAAGCCGACAGCGGCCAGGGACCCGTCTGGATCACCCTGTCCGTGCGCGACCACGTCACCGGCCTGCCCGCCACCGACTGCAACACCACCGGGAGCACCGCCGACCAGCGCCCGGACTGCACCCCGGGCACCCAGCACGACGGCTCGACCATCCAGGCCACCGGCGACTGGGACGGCCCCGCCGACTGCTCACCGGTGCGACTCGACGTCAAGCGCACCGACCAGCTCGCCGTCCGACTGACCGTGCGCACCTGCGTCCTGCGCGGCGGCGCGCTCGTCCCCACCCACAAGCCGGTCATGACCCTCGCCCCCTGGGCCAATCCGGTGACCAGCTCGCGCACGTGGCTGCCACAGGTGCCGGCCTCGCTCGCGGCCCAGGGCGCCGACCTGGCCAAGAACATCCCGGTCGCCAACTGACCGACCCCCCACCCCGCCGGCCCGCCCTGGCAGCCCCGCCCCCGGCGCCCGCCCGGTGGCGGGGGCCCGATCGGGGCTCCCACCACCGGACGGCTACGGCGAGGGCGGGCACTCCTGGTACGGCGGGGGCCCCGTTCCGGCCGGCGGGGGAGGGGACCGTCGTGGTCCAGCCAGGCGGTGGCGGACAGTCTCTCGCGTGGTCAGTCGCACAGCCACCAGTCTTACGGTGCGTCAGGCGTGCCGGGCCGACAGCGTCGCGGTGCAGAGCTCGGCACGGCGTGGCGCCGCGCCCGTGGCGCGGTGGGGGAGTTCGGTCGTACCCTGCCGCACGTGGTCCGTTGGCCCGTCGGCCCGGCGGTGTCGTCGGGCGGTCGAATTGGTCTTGGGGGGTTTCGTGCGTCGCTGGACCAGGATCACGCCGGCGACCGCGCGGCAGCGGGAGTTTCTCCTCCCTGCGGTGCCGTTGGCGCTGATCGGCGTGGTGATCGGAGTATCCGCGGGCTGGCCGGGCGGGCTCGGCGCGAGCGTGTTCTGGCTGCCACTGCTCGCCTACGTGCGGATCTACCGGCTCGGCATCTACGTCGACGACCTCGGCGTCCGGGTCCGTGGGACGGTGCGGACGGTTACGGTGCCGTGGGGGGAGGTCGCCGCGGTGGAGTCGCAGCCGTACCGCGCGATCGCCCGCCCGGACGACCCGCGGCGCAGCGACTGCATCGTGCTGGTCCTCCGGTCGGGCCGCCGAGTGAGGACGCCCGTGCGGGTGTGGAACCCGAACGCCGGGGCCAAGCACGCGGGACCGTGCTACGACCGGGACGAGATCCGGCGCTTCATGTCCATCCTGCGCGCCGGAACGGCCGCCTGATCCCGCCCCGGCGACTGCCGCCGTGAGGGTCGGGCCGCCACCTGGACGACGACCTCCCACCGGAGACCGACGGCCGTGCCGGCCGGTCCGCGAACCACCCAGAAGAAGGGCCACCACCACATGACCCGTCCGGACACGGCATCCGAAGAGCCGTTCACGCACAGGCTGCTGGCACTGCTTCACACCGGCCGGGCCGTGGACGACCTCCGTCGCTACTTCGGGATGGGCACGGCGCCGGGCGTGCAGCCGTTCACGGGGAGCCGGTTCGAACACCTCGGCGGTGGGGGAGACCGGCCGCACGTCGCCGACCGGGTCACCGCGGAGGACCTGGTCGCGGTGCAGACCTTGTCCGTGACAGTTCCTGCACCCGTCGCGCTGGACATCCTCGAAGGCAGCCTCGGGACCGAGCTGTCGCGGCTGCTGCGGGAGATCCCCACCGGGATCGACATGGCCGACGTCGACCCGTCGCTCCTGGGGCCCGGCTCGCCGGCGGACCAGGCATGGCATCTCCTGTGTGGTCAGCACGAGGTCGGACGGGTGATTGCCGGCAAGCTCCTCGCGCGCAAGCGTCCCAGGCTGCTCCCGGTGTACGACCGCGTCGTTCGCTGCGCCGTCGGGCGGCCGTCGTCGTTCTGGCTGTCCCTGCACGCCGCCCTGCGGGAGGACGGCGGCGCGCTGCACGACACGCTGACGGGGCTGCGGCGGGCGGCGGGTCTGCCGGAGAGCGTGAGCGCGCTGCGGGTGTGCGATGTCATCGTCTGGATGGGGCACCGCGCTCTGCGGCACAACTGTCCGCGCTGACCAGCCTGGGCCTGGCATGAGCCGCTCCGGCCGGCGACAGCACCCAACGCGCGTCCACGCCGACGGCGGTGCGTCGGTCAGCCCAGGTAGTCGATCTGGTAGATGTGCACGGTGCGGGTCTGGTGCCCGACGTACAGGACGGCGAACAACGCGCCCACCACCAGGGTGCGCATGATGCCGTCATCGTCTCCGTACGGTTCGGTGGAGCCGAGCGGGTCTTCGCAGACGGCGACGAGGGCCTGGGCGAGTCCCTCGGACACGGTGGCGGGCAGGGAGTCCCAGACCGCGGCGATCGTCTTGGTGTAGCGCAGGGCGTAGGGCATCAGGCGGCGCCGCGGTGGTGGGGGAGCCGGTCGGAGGCGTCGACCCAGTCGCCGGGGACGGGCCGACCGGCCTGTTCGGCGGTGTGGGCTTCGCGGATCCGCTCGGCGGTGGCGAGGGTGCGTTCCGCGATGCCCTGCCATTTCGCGGCGATGTTCGCCAGTTCGTACAGCGGTGCCTTGTTGATCTGGGCGAGGAAGACCTGGCGGATGCCGGGGCTGCCGAGGGCGTCGCTGATCCGTTCGATCGTCCACGGGTCGCTGTCGCTCACGGGTGCCTCCGGTCTGCGCTGAGGGGCAGCTGGTCCGCCAGGTCGCCGACCTGACACTCCACCAACACTACCGACGACCGGCCGCCCCGGAGCCTTCCTCGACGGATCGGGTTGCCCGCGGCCGATGGAGCTGCCCCGGGCCGCAGCGGGGACCACAGGCTCGTTCGCGCGAGGTGGAGGACGGTGCCCGGAGCTGACCACTGCCCCAGCCTGACCACGGACATCGCGAGTTCAACCTGCAGCAGCCGCGCCGCTGCACCAGAGGCGAACACGCCCGTCGTCACCGGACGGATCGTTTCCGCACTGATTCGGCTACCTAAGGTGAGCGCGCACGAATTCACCGTGATCGAGAGGCTCTGTCCCCATGCGTCTGCGCACCTCCGTCGCCGCCTTCGGCGGCGCGCTGCTGCTAACCCTGTCCGTCCCCACCTCGTCCTACGCCGCCACGGGCGACTTCCTCTACAAGACCGGGTCCGGTGCCGAGGCCGTGCTCGCCGACCCGCAGAGCGGCATCTGCCTCAACCTCGACGGCGCAACCGAGGAGACTCCCGCCTCCGCTCCCAGCAACTTCACCAACGCCACTGCGACGGTCTTCCTGGAGTCCGACTGCAACGGCGACACCTACTACGCGATGAACCCCGGCAAGAAGCTCGGCGACCGGCTCAAGCTCCGCTCGGTCATCTTCTCCTGAGCTGCGGGCTCCACCTGCGGCCCACTGGGGTCGTGGTGCGACGGGCCACGCCTGTCCTGCCACCCCCAGCGGGCCCGACGCGCTGATCGCCTCACACCCGCTACCTCGGCGGCTGGGACCGTGCCCGTTCCCCATGACCGGTCAGCGAGTAGTCACCGGAGCAGACATGGCCGCCACCCAAGCTCTGTGAGTCAGTGGGATGCTGTTCGTGCTGCACACCGGCATCCAGTGGGAGTGGCTGCCGCGGGAGCTCGGTTCGGTTCGGGGACGACAACGCTGCGCTCCCATCATTCTCCAGCAAGCCCCGCGGTGGTCCCGCCCGTGATTCGAGCGACCTCCAGCTCGACCTCGGCGGGGTCGAATGGGCGGCTCGCGAAGAGGCGATCCAGTCTCAGGTCGCTCAACTCGGCGATCTCGCGGTGCCGGCCGACCACGTGCTCGGCGATGCTCCGCAACTGCGCGACGGACTGCGGGATTCCCACCGTTTCGGCGAACACGTTCTTGGTCACGAGCTGCATGCCCATGCGGGCCGTCTCCTCGTCCACCGGGATGCCCGATGCCAGTGACGTGTCGCCGTTCAGCTCGACCAGGATGGCCGCCTCTGCCGCCCGGGGATCGAAGAGGTACCGGCTGTCGGCCGGCTGCCCGTGCAGGTAGCCGGAGACCACCCGGGCGACCTCCTGAGGATCGCAGGGCACCGGGAACTTCCAGCGGATCGCGGTCCGGAAGAACAACAACGAGGCGACGGGGAAGTACGAGTTGCAGCGGGCCAGCGCGTCCGACACCTCCTTCTCGGTGCCGGCCTCGAAGACCGCCTCGACGGCCGCGCGGTATTCCTGGCTCTGCGTCATCGAGAGCCGCGCCGGACGCACCCGCACGGGGCCCTCGGCGGGGTGGAGGGCGATGCCCCGCTCCTCGATCCGGCGCTCCTTCTCGCAGATGAGGTCGATGACCTGCGCCTCCGTCCAGGCGAGCCTGGGCAGCATCGCCTTGCACAGGCAGGTCTGCACGACGAGCGCCTCGACGAAGGTCATCCCGACAGCCTCGGGGGTACCGCGGCGGGCAGCGGTGATCACCCGCTCGCAGCCGGAACGCGACGGGCCGTGCGGGGCGGGGAAGATGCGCCCCGTGTCGTCCAGCAAGCCGCTCCCGCTGGTACCCCCCAGTCCCAGGTAGCGGCCGAGGAGGTCCTCGAACACCTCCTGAACCAGTAGGGCCTGCTCCCTGGCATGCGGAATCTCGTCGCTCCTGTCGGAGTACTGGCTGCTGAGCTCCGTGTGGTTGGCCAGCATCGCCGCCAGCCACCGGCCGAGCAGGGAGTTCGGTTGCCGCGCGACGCCTTGCCTGCGCTGCCTGTTCCAGAACGAGTTCATGGGATCTCCTTCACGCACGCGACCGACGGGCCGGCCTCGAGGAGTCTGCCGGCCGCAGCCTTTCGGCCTCCGTCCGGGGTTGGGCGAGGAAGAGCTCGGTGGAGTCGTCGGTGCGATGGTCCATAGCGGGAGCGGGTAGGTCTTGCGGGACAGCAGGTGGACTGGGACGAAGTCGCCGTGCGGCCGGCTCCGGCGGCACCTGCTCCCGCGTCGGCTTCCTGACAGCCACCGGCAACGTTCCCCCTTGTCCGACTCCGTCCGAGAGTGTCAGACCATCATGGGTCGTACGGTGGCGAGCTGTCAGGCGCCCGAGTTGTTCGCCCGGCGAAACAGCGTTCCCACTTCCCTCGTCCGAGGCTGATCCGGTGCTCCGTCTGGCCACCTGCGCCGGCGCGAGGGGCGGCAGGCGGTCGCCCGCACCGTCCGGGCGAAGACCCGTCACGGCCCGTAGGACCGCCGACCGCGGCCAGCAGCAGTCGACCGTCGGAGCCGAGCGGGGAGACCGGCAACCGCCTGTGGCCGGAGATCGTGAACGCGTCGGCCGGCGCCACCGTCGTGGATCTCGTGTCGACGAGCAGGTAGATCCCCAGGTCCTCTGCCCGCCCAGCCCCGAGGCCGGTGCGATCGGACAGAGGCTGCCCTGGCATGCTTCGTCGCATGGGATTGTTCAAGCGAGCCGACAGGTCGAACAGCGCCCCGCAGGGACGTGATGCGGAGGGGCTGAGCTCGCTGCTCCTCCAGGGCGAGGACATGATCGAGCAACTGGCCGACGCGCACAGGTCTTGGGGGCTCGGGTCGGCGGACCGGTGGGGCCTTGATCAGCGGACCGGCGTCATCACCTGGACCTTCCCGGACAAGACTGCCACCGCTCCCGCGCAGATCCTCGGCAGTTGGAGCCCCTCGTCGTCCTCGTGGCAGTGGGCATGGGCCAATCCGACCATCCTGCCCGAGCTGAGCCGCGACTCCCGCGTCGTCAGTGAGTGGGCCGAAGCCAACGGCCACGGCGGTCTCGCGACGCCGACGATCGACGCCGACGAGCAGATGGCAGGCGTGATTGCAGCACTGGCGGTCCGGATCACCGGTGCCACGGGCTTCTATCGCGGGCCCGGTGCCAAGGCGGTCGTGGTCATCACGTTCGGGCCGGTCACCCTGACTGCGCAGGACGGCAGCACCTCGACGTTCACGATCAATATCACCTGACGGGCCCGGTGCTTCCCGGCGAAGGCCGTCAGCTACTGCGCACAAGGATCGTGGCCCACCGGTGAGCAGCTGGGCGCTGGACCCGGCATGACGGCTGAACACCGTGGGCCGCCAGCGGGAGGCGTGGTGGCGCCGCGGAGCGCGGAGGCGGTGCACCGGTACGACCCCACCGGCACCCGCTCGGCCGTCCTGGCGGGAGTGAGCGGTGTGCCCATGCGGCGTCAGGCCTTCTCCTGGTAGTCGATCGTGTGGCGCAGCCGGTACAGGTACGCCTTCTCGCGGGCCAGCACCGGCGGCCGGGCGGTAACGCTCTCGAACAGGCCCACGGCGGCGATCGTGCCGGCCGTGGCCAGGCCGTACAGGATCGGCCAGCAGATCAGGAAGACGAGGACGGCGAGCGGGCCGACCACGAAGAAGGAGACTGCGCTGAGCAGCGCGGTGGCCAGGGTGACGGCGACCCGCTTGGCAGTGAGCCGCGGGGGAAGCATCCGCTTCTTGTCCACCGCGAGTGCGCCCAGGCACAGCAGGGCCAGCGCCAGCGCCAGGAAGAGGCCGGCGCCGATCCAGTGCGACCGGTAGTCGGCGGCCGAGATCTCGACGAAGCCGCCGAGGTGGCTGCTCGGGTGGACGATGACGCGGTGCGGGCCGAAGACGTAGCCGGCGCTGGTGGCCAGGGCGAGGGTGGCGAGCCCGGTCAGCCGCTGCTTGCGCAGCACCAGGGCGGCCAGCAGCACGGGTATGAGGGCGGCGAAGACGGCGACTGCCTGGTCGGCGATCCCCCAGGCGACCAGGCCGACCACGGCGGCCGGCAGCCAGACGGCCGCGGCGTGCAGCGGGGCCCGGGAGTTGAAGGGCGAGGTGGCGGTGCCGTAGAGGGTGAGCTCCCAGGCGGTGGCCGTAGGGACGCTGAACTCACCGTGCTCGAGCCCGTAGTCGACCCGGGCGTGCCAGGCGGACCAGCGCAGTGCCTCGAACCGGGCGCGCTGCTCGTCGGACAGCCCCGGGCGGCTCTCGACCCTCTCGGTGCGGTGGCCGCCGACGAACTCGGTGGTGATCAGCACTTGGTGCCCGGCCTGCCGGTCGATGATTTCCTGGGCCTTCACCTCGGCCAGGTATGCGACGTACCACTCGGCGGAGCCGTGGGGGTGGTCGGAGGGTGCCATGGCCGTCTCCCGGTCTGCGCGGCGCACCGGATCGGCGGCGGGCCGGGATCCGGTTGTGGAGCTGACGTGCAGTCACCCTAGTGCGCCGCGCGCGACCTGCGAAGGGGTCAAGTACCGTGCGCCGCACGGGCCGTGGTGACCCGGCGCAGGCACCCGGCGTGCGACGGGCCGGGTCGTGCGCCGGATGGCAGGGGTGCCGTGCAACTGCCCCGGGTCAGCGCGGGAACGGGTGCCGTCGGCCCGGTATTGGCGAAGCCGGGGTGCGAGTGCCGTTCCGGTCGATCCGGCCCGGGACTGTCAGCCCCGCCCGCCGGGATCGGCGGCGAGTCGGCCGAGCATGGCGATCACGGTGATCCGCGCCGTCTTGTCGTTCGTGACTGCGCAGTGGGCATCGACGCCCCGCTCGTCCGGTTCCTGGTCCGGGGCAGTGAGGCCGATCCGGATCAGGTCGACGGCGTACTCGTGGTAGCGGGTGTGGTCGGCGGCGGCGCGGACCGCTTCGTTGTGGTCGATCCGGCCGGGGTCCGCAGCGCGCAGCAGCGCCGGGTTGGGCGGGGGGCCGAGCACCTCGGTGATCCATCCCGAGACGGCTTCCCGGGGGCAGCCCTCCTCCAGCATCGAGGCGTCCGCGACGGTGAGTGCCAGGTGAATGAGGAGGGAGCCGAACCAGTTGGCGGCCTCGGCCGGAGGTGTGCTCGTGCCGGCCGGCGGCATGACGGCCTGGTACAGCGCCCCAGGATCGTCAGTGTGCGCGGCGGCGACGACCGCTTTCACGGCGCTGTCGAGGGCGGCCCGGTTGATGGTCACGTCAGCGCTACTCCCCATGGTCATGGCTCGACGTCAATCTACCGTTCCGCCTGCGGGATCGGGGCGATTTGCAGACGCCTCGTCCCCGGGTCGGATGCACCGGTGGGTGAGGGCCGCGGCCGGACGGAACCACGGCCGGCCGAGAGGTCATCGGCGGCGCGGGTCCCGCCTTCCGAAGGCCGGGCCCGGGATGACGGGGGCGGCCACGACCACGGCCTGACGGCGGGTGGCGCCGTAGCGGGCGACCGGCCGTGCGAGTGGGCCTCGCTCCGGCCGACCAGCGCGAGGATGCCGGAGCGGCGTTCTGCCCCGTTCAGGAGGCTTCGAGCGCGGCGAGGGCGCAGAGGAGTTGGGCCCGGACGACCTCGGGGAAGCGCTCGGTGTGGTCGGTGCCGGACTGCCGGGGGAGGCCCACCACGCCGTCGGCCTGGGTTCGGGCAGCGATGAGGCGGACGGGGTTGCGTCAGCAGCAGGCGAGGTTGCTCCCGCCCATGGGCGTCGCGGTGGCGGCGGGGACCACCGAGGTACCGCTGTCGACCGTCGACACGGTCGTGGTGGCGGACCCGCTGGGCGCCAGGACGAATACGACGCCGCACGCGAGCAGGGCGGCACTGACGACCAGCGGAAGGATCGTACGCACGGCGGTGGGCCTTTCGGTTGGAAGAAGTTGACTCCAGGAGTCAATCGAAATTGACTAAAGCTGTCAATGGAGGTCCAGTGCTGCGCGGTTCGCAAGGCGGAGCTCGGGGCCCGATGGATGCGGTCACGACAAGGTCACATCTAGTAGCGTTCCTTGGCCGACGCGGATCTGCGAATCTCCTTGGCTGATGCATGCACTTGGTGTAAAACAGGGAGTCAAATGGGGTATCCCAGAGTCCTCCCCGTTGACCGGAGAACCATGGCTCGATCACAGAGTGAGATGAACGGCATCGGGCAGCGCCTGCGCGAGCTGCGTCAGAAGCGCGGCCTGAGCCAGCAGGACCTCACCTCCCTGAACCTCTCGGTGAGCTACGTCTCGTTGATCGAGAGCGGCAAGCGCGTGCCCTCGGAGGCCGTCCTGAAGGCGCTGGCGGAGCAGGTCGGGTGCACGGTCGACTACCTGCGGTCCGGGCGGGACGACGCCCGGGTCAAGGAGCTCGAACTCAAGGTCGCCTTCGGTGACATGGCGCTGCGCAACGGCGCCAACGGCGAGGCCGTTCAGTCGTACGGGGAGGCGCTGGCCAACGCCCCGCTGCTGCAGGAGGCGACGGTCCGCCGGGCCCGGCTCGGTCAGGCGCTGGCCTTCGAGAAGCTCGGCCGGCTGGAGGCCGCGATCCAGCTGTTCACCAAGCTCTACGACGACCCGGGCACGGTGCCCGGCACCGAGGAGTGGGCCCAGCTCGCGGTGGCCCTCTGCCGGGCCTATCGGGACTCCGGCGACCAGGTGATGAGCGTCGAGGTCGGCGACCGCGCTCTCAAGCGGCTCGACCGGCTGGGTCTGGAGTACACCGACGACCACATCCAGCTGGGGGTCACGCTGATCGGCTGCTACGTCCAGCGCGGCGACCTGACCCAGGCCCAGCTGCTGGTCAACCGGCTCTCCGCGGTGGCCGAGCAGAGCGGCTCCCGGGTGGCCCGCGGCTCGGTCTGCTGGAACGCCGCCCTGGTGGCGCGCAGCCGCGGTCAGTTCCAGGAGGCGCTGGCCCTCACCGAGCGCGCCCTGATGCTGCTGGCGGAGACCGACAACGTCCGCCACCTCGGCGTCCTCAAGGTCAACTGTGCCACTTACCTGCTGGACGCCGACAGCACCGACTACGAGCGGATCGAGGAACTGCTGACCGACTCCCGGGAGGCGATGCTGGAGGTCGGCACGGCGTTCGAACAAGCCGGGGTCGAAGCCCAGTTCGCCCGCCTGGCCCTGCGCCGAGCGGAGCCGCGGGGGGCGATCGACCGTGCCGGGCGGGCGATCGGGCTGCTGCACAACGCGGCACCGTCGGAATCCGCCTACGCCCGGGTGCTGCTGGCGCAGGCCCAGTTCGACCTGGGCGAGGAGCGGTCCGCCCGGGAGACCATGCGGGCGGTCGAGCGCGAACTCCTGCGGCTGCCGAACAACCGCGCAGGCGCCGCGGTCTGGCGCCAGGCCGGCGACGTCTGGCTGGCCAACGGCCACCCGGACGAGGCGATGGCGCTCTACCAGCGGGCGCTGGGCGGAGCCGGCTTCGCCCCGATGCACAGCAACCCGCTCGCCAAGCCGTCGCCCTCCCCGTGGGATGGCGATGCCCTCGTCGCGCCGGCCAGGGTCGTCAGTGCGGACGGTTCGTCGCCATCCCCGGAGGCCTCGCCGAGGTGACACCCCGACCTAGCGCCCCCGGCCGCCCGGGCGCCGACGCATCCCGGCGTCGACGCACCTGACGCCGGGCGCCACAGGGCCTCCGGTCGTCCCCCGGCCGAAGGCCCTGTCCTCGAGGAGCTCCGGGCTGCGCGTCCCGGACGCTCCGGGCCGGTAGCGCAGCCCGCGAACGAGGCCCACGGTGAGCGGTGACACGGCGGCGGGTGGGCGGACACGGCCACCGCGCCCGCCCACCGCGCCCGCCACCACCCCCGGTCGGTCAGCCGGTCGGGCGGTCGGCGCTGCCCGCCTGGTCGGCCTCGCGCAGCCCGTTCGGGTTGCCCGGCACGGGCTCGACGGGCTCGCACGCCGCCACCGTGGCCTGCACGTCGGCGCAGCCACCGCCCACCGGGGACACCACGGACTGGGCCAGGCAGGAGACCAGCGTGCCGTTCAGGCCGCAGCTGCCGGTGCCCGCCGGGGCGGCCCACTCGTTGTAGGTATGGCCGACCCAGGGCAGCACGCCGCCTTCGTAGCCGGCCGAGACCCGGGACGGGTCCAGGGTCAGCGCCCACCAGTACCGCCAGCTGTCGTTGAGCGACTGCTGGTGCCAGCCGGTGTCCCGCCAGGCGCCGTTGGACCAGGTGGTGTGCGTGTCGGCCATCACCTGGGTGTAGTTGTCGTCCCGGACGTAGCGCCGGGTCTGGGTGTGGTAGGTGGACCAGGTCGACCAGCGCTTCACCAGCTCCTGGGTGGTCTGGCTGACGATGCTCGGCGGCGCGGGCGGCGGCGGCGTGTTCGGGTTGCCACCGGAGGGCGGGGTCGCCCGGGCGGGCTGGGCCGGCGGTGCGATGGTCGGCGACTGGCCCTGCGGCACCGGACAACCGCACCACTCGACCCGCCCGAAGGGCAGCAGCCGGTAGTAGTCCCGGGACTTGGCGTCGTACATCACGTCGCCGAAGGGGTTCTCGGTCATCTTGGCCAGCAGGATGACCGAGAGTGAGGCCACGACGGCTGCCCCGGCCTCCGGCCCGATGGCGGCCAGCACGCTCTCCACCGCCCCGGCGGAGAGCCCCTCGCCGAACAGCGCCTCCTCGATGTCCACGAAGGTCGTCGCGCGTTCCAGGTTGCTCTCGACCGCCTCGTCCACCTGCATCAGCGGATCGAGGGCGATCTTGAGGAGCTCGTTGCGGAGACGCTTGGTCAGCTGGTCGAGGACGAAGTGCATCATCTCCTTGCCGCCCTCGTCCTCCTCCGGCGCGACCCCGCCGTACCGGTAGGAGACGAACACCGACCAGTCGTACGCGAGCGACTCCGGGGTGAACCCCTCCCCGTCCGGGCCGGTGTAGGAGGTGACGCACCCCTGGTAACCCCAGCCCCAGCCCTCGCCCAGGTCGCAGACCATCGGGTGGGACTTGTGGCCGTCCGGGTCGGTGTTGCTGACGGGGTTGCCGTCCGCGTAGCCGTAGCGGTTGGGGACCGGCCGGTCGTCGCGGGAGGCGAAGTCGGCGGCCGCCGGGGTGTACCAGCGTGCGCCCATGTCCACCCAGCCGGTGGCCGGATCGGTCCAGTCGCCCTGGAAGCCCAGGGCGGGCGCGGCGCCGGTGTGGGCGACGACGGTGCCGAACGGGTCGTAGGAGGTGCTGGCGGACAGTCCGGCGGCCGGCTGCTGGGCGGCGCCCGCGGCCTCCCAGCCGACCAGGTCGCCGTGCGGGTCGGCCACCGGCAGCAGCGCGGTGCTGCCGGTCCCGCCGGTGCGGGCCGCGGCCGGCGTGCCGGCCGGGCCGCGGGCGTAGGACTCGGTGCCGTAGCCGACCGGCTGCTGGCCGGTACCGGCGTAGGACAGGCCCGTCCCGGAGCGGCTGACCGGCCGGTTCAGCGGGTCGTAGGAGTAGCTGGTGCCGCCGTCGCCGGTCAGCCGGTCGAAGGCGTCGAAGGTGCTCTGGGTGGTCGCGCCGCCGCTGGTGGCGGTCGAGGCCAGCGTGCCGCGCGGCGTGTACTGCAGGGTCTGGGCCCCGGCGGCGGTCTGCGCGGTGGTCAGCCGGTCGCGCTGGTCGTAGGTCCAACTACCGATCTGGACAGCGGGGTTGGTGCCGGTGACGGTCTGTTCGGTGAGGCGGTTGCCGTCCGCGTCCCAGGTGTAGTCGTGCTCGGGCCCGCCGCCCTGCGGCACCCACCTGGTCAGCCGGTCCAGTCCGTCGTAGGCGTAACTGCCGCCCGGCGCACCGACAGTGACGTTGGTGTTGGTCAGGTTGGAGTCGCCGTCGTAGCTGTAGCCGGCGCTGTAGACCGTGGTCCCGGCGGCGTTGTGGACGCTCAGCGCGCTGGTGCGCCCGCGGCCGTCGTACTGCCAGGCCTCGCCGGTGCCGTTGGGCAGTGAGAGCGACTGCCGCTCGCCGGTGTTCGGGTCGTAGCCGTAGGTCTGGGTCACCCCGGTGAGCGGGTCGGTCAGCGAGGCCAGCTGTCCGTCCTGGCGCCAGCCGAAGCTGCTGGTGCCGCTCGTGTCGGTGCGCGAGTAGGCCTGCCCGTTGGCGGTGTAGGCGTAGGCGCTCTCGTCGCCCACCCCGTGCGTGTCGAGCAGCAGGCTGCGGTCGTCGTAGTCGAAGGTCTGGGTGCCCAGTGCGTTGGCGGCCGAGACGCGGCGCCCGTCCAGGTCGTAGCCGACGGTGGTGGTGGCGTCCGCCGCGCCGCCGCCGTAGCCGTGCACCTGGGTGGTCTCGCCGCGGGTGTCGACGGTGAGGTCGGCGGTGACCCCGCCGGGCTTGACCATCCTGGTGAGGTCGCCGGCCGCGTTGTAGCCGAACGTCCACTGACGGTCCGTCAGGGCAGGGGTGGCGGTGGTCGCGGGCTCGGTCATCGTCTCCGGCAGACCGAGGGAGTTGTAGCTGAGCACGGTGGCGTTGCCGTTGCCGTCGGTCTGCCGGCTCGGGTGCCCGTCCAGGTCGTAGCCGACCGTGGTGTCGACCTGCGGGACGCCGGTGCCCGAACGCCGCTGCGAGACGGGCCGGCCCAGCATGTCCAGGTAGGTCTCGGTGGTGGTGCCGTTCGGGTTGGTGGCCAGCACCGTCTGGGGCGCGTCGTAGTTGGTGGTGCTGACGTCCACCTGGGTTCCGTCGGCCGCCCGGTGGCGGACCAGGACCAGCCGTTCGGCCAGGTCGTACTGGTTCTCGGTGATCCGGCCCGCCGGGTCGGTGACCCTGGTGACCTGGCCGGCGAGGTCGTACTGGTAGCGGGTCGGGTTGGTCACGCCGGGCGTCCACGCGGCCACCGGCTCGCCCGCCACGTCGTAGTCGGTGCGGGTCTGCCCGCCGCCCGGGGACCGGACCGAGGTCAGGTCGCCGAGGTCGTCGTAGCCGTAGGCCGTGGTGTAGCGGATCGGCAGCGCGCCGTTCGGCTGGCGGACCACGACGGTGCTGGCGACCTTGCGGCCCAGCGCGTCGTAGCCGAACTCGGTGCGGGCACCGGTCGGGTCCACCGTGAAGCTCACCTGGCCGGCCGCGTCGTAGCCGTACTGCGTGGTCGGCCGGACACCGCCCACCGCCGGGCCCTGCACCTGGGTCAGCCGGCCCGACAGGTCGTAGCTGTTGGTGGTGACACCGCCGCGCGGATCGGTGGTCTCGAAGAGCTGGCCGACGGAGTCGTAGGTCTTCCTGGTCACCGGCACGATCGGGGAACTCGCACCCGGCGGGGTGTAGGCGGGGCCGTCCACCTCCACCACCCGCCCCGCGTCGTCGTAGACGGTCGTGGTGGTGTTGCCCGCGGCGTCCTGCTGCTGCGTCTGGTCGCCGAACACGTCGTAGCCGTAGGTCGTGGTCTCCCGGACCTGGCTCGACGGCTGACCGTTCTGCTCCGCCGACACCAGCGGGGTGGTGGTGCTGATCTGACGGCCCAGCTCGTCGTAGGCGGTGTTCTGGGTGACCTGGGTGGCGTCGTCGTAGTCGATCCGGTTGCCGTCCGCCCCGATCGTGCCGGTGACCAGGCCGCGCTGGTCGCGTTGGTAGGAGGTGGTGAGGTTGCCGTTGGCGAGCACGACGCTCTCGCAGGTGGGCAGGCCGGTCAGCGTGGCGCAGTAGGTGGTCTGCTCGGTCACGCCGCCGCCGGTGGCGGTGGAGGTGGCCAGCTCGCCCAGCCCGGTGTAGGTGCGGTGCACCTTGCGGTTGAGGCCGTTCGGGTCGAGCACGGTGTCGACCAGCTTGCCCTCCGCGTCGTAGGAACTGGTGGTCACCCGCAGGCCGGCGTCGGTCTGCGAGGTCACCCGGCCGCTGCCGTCGTAGGTCCGGTTGAACAGCGTCACGTCATGGCTGGTGCCGTCCGCCTGGACCACCCCGGGGCGCACCTCGCTGGTGAGCTGGTCGTCCCAGGTGTACTGGTAGGTGGTGACCCGGCCGAGCGCGTCGGACTCCTGGGTCAGCCGGCCGGCCGGGTCGTAGCTGTACAGCGCGGTGGTGATCAGCTGTCCGGTGGGCCCGCTGCGCTGGATCTCGGACACCTGGCCGGACCGGTACCAGTGCTGCTCGGTGCGGCCCAGCGAGTCGGTGACGCTCTGGTAGGCCTGCGGATCGGTGCCGTTGCCGCGGTAGGTGATCCCGTACGCGTAGGTGCTCACCGCGCCGCCCGGGTCGGTCACCTTGGTCGGGCGCCCCGCATTGTCGTACGCGGTGTCCGTGGTGCGGTTGCCCGTGGTCCGGGCCGCCGCCGGGGACGGGCAGGCGGCCGCGCCGGTCTGCACGGTCCGGGTGACCAGGCCGTCGCCGTCGTACACCCGGCAGGTCCGCAACTGCTCGGCGGCGTGGGTGACGGCGTTGGTGGTGGCCGGGTCGACCTGCTCCACCACCCGGCCCACCGGGTCCAGGGTGTACCGGGTCTGCACACCGGACGGGTAGCCGGTGGTGTACTCGGTCTGCGAGGTGCGCCGGCCCAGGTCGTCGTAGTCGTAGACGACGCGGCGCCCGGACGGCTCGGTGACCTGGGTCAGGTCGCCGTCGGGGTTGTAGTCGTAGGTGGTGATGGCGCCGTAGCCGCCACTGCTGCGCAGCAGCCCGGCGGGCACCGTCGCGGGGCCGGTGCCGCCGCGTCGGGCACCGACCGCGGTCTCGGTGCCGGCGGTGTAGGTGTAGCTGGTGACCGGTCCGCCGGTCGCCTCGGGGACCGGATTCCCGGTCCGCTGCACCAGGCGGCCCTGGCTGTCGTAGCCGAACATGGCGAAGTCCTGCTGGCTCACCTGCTCCGGCGCGGTCTGGACGCCCGCGATCCGCATGTCCGCCGGGTCGCCGCCCGGCACGGCCGCGTAGTTGGCCTGGTGGGTGACCTGGGTCGACGCGTCGCGCATCCGGAACTGCCCGGTCATGTTGCCGGAACCGTCGTAGGTGACCTGGAAGTTGTTGTAGTTCTCGTCGGACATCCCGAGGAACTGCCCGTTCACGGCGGAGAACATCCAGTTGCGGTGCGGGGAGGCGGTGTCCTTGAGCATCCCGTGGTTCAGCACGATCAGCCGGTTCAACTCGTCGAACCGGTAGGTGCGGTACTGCACCGCGGTGTTCCCGATCCCGCCCAAGTCGGCCTCGACGATCGGCCCGCCCTGGGAGTTGTAGGCCGACTGGTAGTCCGTCAGGTAGGCGGCCTGCGGACGGTACATCAGCAGCATGCTGGAGTTGCCGTCCGGCTCGGTCAGGTGGAAGACCTTCGCATCGTCGTACCAGGTCCGGAAGGTGCCGTTGCCGAGATCGGTGAGCTCCGAGTTGGAGGTCCAGCCGGTCTCCGCCTCCAGCGGCTCCGCGACGGTGCGCCCGGCGGCGCTGCGGGAGAACCAGGCACTGGTGTCACCGGTGTTGTACTGGGTGCACTCGTTCGCCGGGTCGCACAGCTGGGTGAGCTTGCCGCAGTGGTAGCTGTAGAGCCAGCGCATCGGCTGGTCGCCGCTGCCGGCCCCGTCGGTGTCGACCTCGCCGACCATCGGCGGCTGCGGCGCCGTGCAGCCGCTGCCCTGGTCGGTGGTCCAGGCGACGGTCAGCGAGCGACCGGAGGGCTGCTGGGTGACGGTGCTGACCTGGCCCGCCGCGTTGCGGGCGAAGTCCAGCTCGCCGGAACCGGCCTGGGCCACCGTGCGCAGCTCACCGGCCGGCCCGTAGGTGACCACCTCCTGGCTGCTCTCCTTGACGGTGATCACCGAGTTGGCGTCCACCGTGACCCGGTCGGTGGACCCGCTGGTCGCCCGGCTGACCCACCCCCCGTTCAGCTTGCCGAAGATCTCCTGCCGCCCGTCCGGATAGGTCACGGTGAGCAGTTGGCCGTCCGGGCTGTACTGCGCGCCGGCGTCCAGGGCGGAGAGCCAGCCGTGCCCGAAGGCCCCGGTGAAGCCCTGCTGGGCGGCGGCCGAGGAGTAGTAGCGCTGGATCTGCAGCGGCACGCCGGGGCCTTGCACGGCCGCGTCGGTGACCGGGTCGACCCACATTCCGTAGGGCAGCACCACGCCGTCCACGGTGGCCAGGCCGAGCCCGGCGCCGACGGCACGCCAGGTGTCCGGGGCGGGGACCACCACGGTCACCTGGTTGGGCGGGGCCCAGCCCGTGGACGGGGTCATCAGGCCGCCGTCGGTGACCCGGGCCGACCAGTAGAAGGTGTCGTTCCACTGCAGGATGTCCGGCGGGATCTGGTAGGTACCCCCGCCCCAGTCGGTGGTCACGCAGGACTTGGTCAGCGCGGCGTCCTTGCAGGCGATGATCTGGAAGGTCACGTTGGCGTTGGGCCACTTGTCCACGTCCTGGCCGGTCACCGAGAGGGTCGGGGTCCGGGTGGTGACGGTGCCGTAGTTCGGCGGGGTCTGCAGCGTCAGGTTCGGCGGCTGGTTCTGGATCGTGTAGCTCACCGTCATGGCGCACACGCCGTTCTGCGAGAACCAGCCGATGCCGTCCTCGCTCACGTCCCAGAGCACCTTCCAGGTGCCCGGGGCGAGCGCGGCGATCGGGGCGGTGAGCGTGACGGCGTCGCCGGTGGCCAGCGTGGTCGGCAGCGCGGTCATGGGGAAACTGCCCGCCACCGCGTGGCCCGCGCTGTCGTAGAGGTGGTAGCCGAGCCAGGTGTGCCCGGCGGGCCAGCTCTGGGTGCCCTTGTTGGTGACGGTGATCTGCGCGGCCCCGGCGGAGGTGTTGGTCGGCGTCAGCACCAGGGAGCCGCCGCTGTACGCGGCGTACAACGCCTCGCCGGGGACCAGCGCGCACGGGTCGACGGTGGTGTCCGTGGCGGCCGCGGTGACGACCGCCGCGGTGCGGGCCGCGCTCGCCTGCACGGTGGTCGTCCGCGCCGGATGCGCGGGCGGCTGGTCGGCCAGCCGGGTCGACTGCCCCGGGACCTGGGCGGGCGTGACGGTGGTGGGGGTGGTTCTGGCCTTGATCTGCCGGGCGGTCTCGGCCTGCGCCGCAGCCATCTTGTCGAGGAAGGTCCGCTGCGCCGAGCCGGGCGGCGGCTCCTGCGCCGGCGGCGACCGGTCGACCTTCGGAGCCTTCGGCTTGTACACCGTCGCCGGTGGCGAGGTGACCGACGCCGCGGCGTCGCTGCCCCGCAGCGGCGCCGGCGCGGCCGCCACCGCCCGCAGAGGCACCGCCAGCAGGCTGAGGCACAACAAGAGGACGACTCCGAGCCGTTTCACCCTGATCCCCCGTCACATGAGTTCGCACCCTACGCACGCAGCCCAAAGCTTGGCGTCCGACCGCCCTCACCGGACAGGGGAGACCTGGTGAACACTGGGTATAAGGAGCGCCAAGAACAGTTCGCATGCCGGGCGATGACGGTATGTCAGCCCGAGCAGCCGTGGGCCTCGCGCGCTACCGGTACCGCCGGCGGGCGGGCCCACTCTCCCGCGCGGGTGGGCAGGGGCCGGCGTCCACACTTCAACACGCGAGTGTCTGTGCACTGGTGGTCCATACCGGGAGGTTCGACGGCGGTCGGACGGGCGGCCCGCAGGGCGGAACGCGCGGCACGGGTCGAAGCGGCGGTCGGCCCGCACCTGACACCCGCGGCACTCGATCTGATCGATCTGACCGATCTGCTCGAGTACGCCTGGCACGACTGCTACCGGGAGATCACACCGGGCGAGAGCATCATCGACGACGTACTCGTCCGCGCCCGGGGCGACCTCGGCCGGATGATCCACTTCGCCAGGGCGGCCGTCGAGGGTCACGAGTGGCACCACGTGGCGTGGACGGTTCACCTCGTAGTCCGGCGGCGGAGTCGACACCGCTCGATACAGCGAGAGGAGCGACTCCTCGTCGCTGTACCACTTGCCCGTGTCGGTGAGGGACACGATTCCGGAGTCAATCCCGAAGCCGCCGTTGGCGACCTCGCAGTAGATCGTTCGCAGTAGCAGCGGGATCGGACACCCGACGGCGGCTTCGAACTCGTCCGCAGCCTCAGCCGATGCAGGAGGAGGCAACTGATTGCTGTCCGCGAACTCTCGGATCCTCGCAACAATCTCGCCGTCGGGTCGGCCCACAACATCTGTCACGAACGGAACGGTAGAGCACGCTGCCGACAGCTTGTACCCGACCAGGGCAAGCAACTCCTGGACCTTCAACACCCGAGTCTGTGGAAGCCGCCCGTGATGAGCCTCAGGAGGCGAGGAGTACGCGCTTGAGCAGGAGGTCGAGCTTGTCGCGTCCGAACATCTGCCTCTTGAGCATCTTGATCCGGTTGACGTCACCCTCGACCGGGCCTGAGTTCCAGCGAAGTGTGAGGCCGGCCGTGACGGCGTCCCAGTCCTTGCGCAACCCGGTGGCGAAGCCTCGCAGCTCGGGCAGGGGGCTTGCCTCAGCGTCTGCGGTCCACTGTTCGAGTTCCTCCTGGCCACGCCGGTTCACGAGGATCGAGGCAAACCGGGCGACGAGGTCACACGCGTGGGCCAACTCGACGCAACGGATGCGCAGTTCCTTCAGGAGGACTTGCTGTGCCTCGGATCGGTGTTCGGGGTGGGTGAGGATCAGCCCGGTCACCTCGCGGACCTTGGGGACCGGTGGGCGGGTGGTCGGCTTGGCGTTCTCGCGCAGCCGGTGCACGAACCGGCGGCCGGTGCGCTCGCTGACGGCCAGGCCGCGCTCGGAGAGTTCGCGGTGAAGCCGCAGCGCGCTGTGGCAGCCTTCGTTGAACCGGGCGGTCAGGTAGGCGGCGTGCGGAACCTGTCAAAGCGATCAAGGCAGGTGGTCGCGTCTAACTTTTGGTCTGTAACTTCGGGTCTATCCGCGATCTGACAGGCCCCCGCGGTCAGAGTCGGAGTTCCGCAAGCACCGGGTTGGCCGCGAGTCGTGGGTACTTGCCACTGAGCTCGGTCAGCACGGCCTGTCGGAAGCCAAGCCAGGAGTCCTTGAGGTCAGCGAGCTCGCAGGCCGCCTCGGCTGCCGCGTACGTGCACGAGACCCGCACCTTCCCGTCGTCCGGGGCGAACTCGATCAGCTCGGCGTTCTCAGTGAAGCCGACCGTCGAGTGCTCGCCCCGCTCCAGGTGTTCGAGTACGCCCTTCATCGACCACAGGAAGTCGAACACCGGTGTCCACGACCACGGCGGGGTCAGATGGACCTCGCCGATCGTAAACGAGAGGTCGCACAGGAAGTAGTACCAGCGCAGGTCAGCACGGCTGACCACGGCGAGGTCCACTCCTTCCCGGTTCTCCCGGCCATGTTCCACGTACGGACCGGTCCGGCGATACTCGATCTCGATCATCGGATCTCCTGTGGACGCTCCAGCGGGGACTGCTGCTGGGCGGTCACGTCGTCAGCGGGCCTGTTGATCCAGGCCTTGTCGGGTATGGTGGGCGGTTCGGGACCTGCGGACGAACCGCTCGGGGTGCTGGTTGTAGGCGTCGGCCAAGACCTTGGCCCGCAGCTCGCGGACGAGGTCGGCTTCGCCGTGATGGACATCGTAGGGCGTGTGGTAGCCGATGCCGCTGTGCCGGTGCTCGTACTGGTACCAGCGGAAGAACTCAGCGCACCACTGCCGGGCATCGGACAGTGAACCGAACCGGTCCGGGTAATCAGGCCGCTACTTGATCGTCTTGTATTGGGCCTCCGAGTAGGGGTTGTCGTTGGAGATCTTCGGCCGGGAGTGCGACCTGGTCACGCCGAGGTCGGCCATCAGGACAGCGACCGACTTGGCGGTCTTGATCGCGCCCCGGTCCGAGAGGATCGTCAACTCGTGCTGGCCAATGCCGTGTTTGGTTATGGTGTCCTCGATGAACTGCCTGGCGAGTTCCTCGCTCTCGTGAGCGGCGACCATCCAGCCGACCGTATAGCGGCTGTAGATGTCGATCATCGTGTAGAGGCAGTAGAAGACCCGCTTGACCCGGTTGGGCGCCTCCGCCATCAACTCGGGTTTCTTGCGGGGCGGGTGGGTGGACTGGCGGCGCCGTTCGCGGACCTCGCCCCGCTCGCGCAGGATCCGGTACATCGTCGACTCCGAGCACAGGTAGACGCCCTCGTCGAGCAGCGTCGCGTAGACCTCGGCCGGGGGCCGTGTCCTGGAACCGCTCGCCGTTGAGCTTGGCCACGACCGCCTCCCGCTCGGCGTATGTCAGCGCCTTCGGGTGCGGCCGGCGCTCGCGCACCGGTCGGCGGCGCCGGCGACTTGCGGTGGTGCCGGTACCAGGTCGCTCGATTGACGCCCAGAGGAGGCTCTGTCCCGTAATCGGTGGTAGCGCTGTGTGGTGATCACTGGAGCAGGATGCGGTGGCGGAGGAGGTCGAAGCCCGCGCGGCCGTGCATCTGCCTCATGATTCGCTTGGTGCGGGTGTTGACGCCCTCGGTCCGGCCGTTGTGATGCGGGAGGGTGAGGCCGGCGTCGACGGCTGCGCGATCGAGTTCGAGGCCGTTGACGAAGGCGTGCAGGTAGGGGAGCTCGGCGGCGCGGACGCCCGCGATCCATGCGGTGAGCTTCGCTTCGTTGCCCACTGCCGGAGTGAGGAGCTGGGCGAACTCGCCGACGAGCACCGCCAGTTGGTTCATTTCAGGGCAGGATCCGGTGAGCTCTGCCAAGAGGGTCGCGTCCTTGTCCCGGAGGTGGTCGGGGTGGTGGAGGATGAGGCGGGCCAGGCGTTGCGGGGTGATGACGGGCCGGTCGCCTTCGGCGAGGCCCTGGGTGATGTAGCGGTAGAGGAGGTTGAAGCTGCCGGTGTAGCCCTGTTCCTGGATCTCGCGGAACAGCTGCTTCACGGGGACGGCGGGGTCGGCCGCACGGCGTCCGCGCAGGTCGTCGCGGTAGGGGTCGGCCAGGGTGGGCCGGTAACGCGGTGCCCGGCGCAGAGGTTCGGGCTCGCGGGTGCGTGCATAGCGTTTGACGGTGTTGAGCGCCAGGTTCGGGCGGCGGGCGCATTCGAGCAGACCCACGCCCTTGTCCGGAAGGTCGTGGATCTGGTGCCGGCGCTCCTGGGTCGTCTGCTCGTGGACGCCGGCCGGGCGGGGCGTGTTGGCGGTGGCCCAGCAGGCGCTGTGGGAGCGGACCTCGGCCAGCGTCTTCTCGCACAGGTTCTTCCAAAGGTGCCAGCGGTCGCTGACCTGCGCCGCTTCGGGCAGAGCCCGGCGGACGGCCTCCCCGTAGGCGCCGGAGCCGTCGCGGCAGACGACCTCGACACCGGGGTGCCCGCGCAGCCAACGCTCCAGGGCATCAGCTCCGCGACCGGGTAGGACGTCGATGCGTTCGCCGGTCTCGGCATCGGTCAGGACGGTGGCGTACCGATGGCGGCGCTTGAGTGCGAAGTCATCGACGCCGAGGACCTGCGGCACCCGCAGCACGGGTAGAGGCAGCCGGGTCAGCAGCCGCAGGGCGGTCGAGCGGCTGATCGCCGCGGCCAGGGCATGGGAGAGGCGGGCACCCGCACGGCCTGCTAACTCCTTCACCACCTGGCCCAGTTGATCGGCGAGCCGGCGCGTACGGCGCTGGTAGCGCTCGATCAGGCCGGGAACCTGCTCGCGGAACGTCTGCCGCGGGCAGCCCAGGACCGGGCACACCAGGCGCCGGCCCAGCACCGACACCGCAACCCGCCGGCCGTCCACCGGCACATCCGCGACCACGCGCCCGTGGAAGCCATGCACCCGCCCCGTCGGTTCCCCGCACACCGGGCACGGAACCGGCTCGCCCCGAGTCCGGGCCGCCACTCGAATGACCTCGCCCTCGTCCACCACATCCTGAACGACCAGCGCCGACAGCCCCGAAAAGACCGCACCCACAAGCTCGTTGACATCTCGCACGCAACGTCAACGACGGCCATCACCCTTCGTCACCACCGATTACGGGACAGAGCCGTTCACTGGACAGACCCACAGCCCGCTGCGGGCGAGGGTGACGGCGGCGACCAACAAGGTCGAGGTGTTCAACGGCTTCTCGGACTGGGTGCGCTTCGGCCAGAACGGCACGGTCGCGGCGAACGACCCGGTCGAGCAGGAGAAGGACGTGAAGTTCACCTCCCTGCTGGCCAACCTGGTGATCTTCCACACACCCTGGACATCGCCGACGTGGTCCGCGAGCTGCAGGCCGAGGGGCGCCCGGTCGACCTACTCGACCTCGCGCAGGTCTCCCCGTACCTGACCGAGCACATCAAGCGGTTCGGCGAGTACTCCACCCACGAACTCGGCCTCACTCCCGACGGCTACGACGCCCGCCTGGACGTCGACTTCAGCGTGCTCGGCGGCGACAAGGCAGCAGCGGCATGACGGACAAGCCGACGCGGTCCGAAAACCGTTAGCGCTCCCAGGGGCATTGAGCCGAGACTGATCGGTCGATCACATCGGACAGGAAGAGTGGCCAGCCCTGACGTACAACCGTGACACCCTGCCCTTCCCCGACAACCGCGTGCCCCCCATCAGGTACAAGGGCGTTCGGGACTGGGAAGAGTCCGACCCTGCCCGCCACTCGTTCGCCTGGGACGAGGACGAGAAGGAGCACCTCCGCTCGCTGGTCCGCGAGTGGGTGCCACCCGTGCTCTCCGGTATGGCCGGCTGGTGGCAGGGAGAACGCTGGTGCGAGGGCCAGGTGGACGCGATCATCCGGGAGCGATACGGCACCTGGGCCTGGGGATGGAACTGGTACCACTACAGCGGCGGGCCTATCGGCAACTGGACCGGCGGGCCGAGCTCGGTGACGGCCCCCGACGAGACTGCGGACCGGGCCGTGGCCGCGCTGCTGGAGTGGCGGGAGTGGCTGGAGCGGACGGCCCAGCGCTTCGCCGAGCTGGCGCCGCCGCCGGACGCCTCGCCCGAGGACCGCAGCTGGCACCTGGAACGGGCCTGCGTCCGGCTCGTGACCCACACCATGGACTCGGGCGCGGACAACGCCTGGCGCGGCCAGACCTCGATCGTCCTGGGCTGGTTCCTCCAGAGCACCGGCATGGACCAGGCCGAAGCCGCGCAAGCGGTGGAGAACGCGATCGGCGGCCGGTTCAAGAGCTGGGTCACCCCGGAACGGACGCTGATCGAATCCGTCGGCGAGGACCTCGCCGTCGGCCTTACCGGCCACGCCCCGTACCGGGACCAGCGCGAGTGGGAAGCGCTGGAGAAGCTCCATGACCGCTACTGACAGCCTCTCGGTCTGGCTGCGCGTGCGCCGCGAGGTCGATTGGCGGCATTCACCGGTTCTGCAACGGGTCCCGGCCGGCCGCGACGGGTTCCGGTCCTGGTGCGAGGGACCGGTGCGTCGGCGCGACCCGATTCGCGCTGAGCGTCTGCTCGCCGCGCACACCCTGGCCCGGGAGGACGCCGCACGCCAGTCCCCGCTGAACTTCGCCCTGCTGGCCCGTTGGCAACGCGAAGTCCTCGCTGCAACAGGGACACCGTTCCGCGTGAGCGACGCCTATGCGAAGGCTGGCCGCGAGCGCTACGGTCTGACCCCTTACACGCAGGCCTACTTCGATTCCTGCCTGAACGAGACGACCGACCCGGACATCCCGCTGGCGGCCCGCGCGGCCCGCGCCTACCTCGACGTGGCGTTCTTCCACCCCTTCGCCGATGGCAATGCCCGCGCCGCACTGTTGACCTTGGTCTATGTCCTGGCGCGGGAGGACATCGTCCTTCCTGAGGTCGACCCCCTCCAGACCACCCGCTACGCGGATGACCCGGCCGGTGCCGCCGACCTTGCCACTCTCATCGGGGTGCTCAACCGCCGCCGACGCTGAAGCGTTCGGGCGAGGGCACCGACCTTCCGCCAGGCTTAACAAATCATCGTTTTCTGAAGATCGCCGGGCGGACCGCCGTGTCCTGTGACAGCGAACCTGAACCAATTGCCACCGAAGTTGGACCGCCACCAGTCAGGTCAGGCCCCAGGACGGTGGCCCACCAGCTGCAGCGCCCAGCTTTGCTTGCTGGCGGCGGACGCGCTCGGCGCGATGCAACGCCTTGCTGGGCGCTACTGACTTCGGCGCGTCAGGGTGAACTGTCCCGGTTTGCCTGACGGGCTCGTTGTGGTGGCTGTATCCGGTGGTGTGTGAGATATGCGGATGGGGGCGGCCTGACCACCGCGGGTCGGGTGCGCCGGGAGTCGGTACGGATGCAGGCGGCCGAGCTGTTCGAGCAGGGGGTCAGGCCGCCGGAGGTGGCACGGCGTCTGCGGGTGAGTGGGAAGTCGGCCTACCAGTGGCACCAGTTGTGGCGTGAGAGCGGGGTTGGCGCACTGGGCCTCACGCGGTCCGAGTGGGTCGCGGTGCCGGCTGTCGCCGCGCTGCCTGGAGAAGCTCGCCGCGTACCTGGACCAGGGGCCGGCTGCGCACGGCTGGGTGGAGGACCAAGTGTGGACCGCCGCACGGGTGGCCACGCTGATCGGGCGGAAGTTCACGTCTCGTACAGCATCTCGGGCGCCACGAGACTGATGCACCGGCTCGGATTCAGTCCGCAGGTCCCCGCGCGCAGGGTGGCCGAGCGTGACGATCAGGCCGTCAGCGTGTGGAGGGAGGCGACCTGGGCGGAGGTAGAAGAGCCCGGGCAGCCTGTGGGGGCTACATCTGCTTCGTTGACGAAGCAGGCTTCACCCGCCGACCGCCCAAAGGCCGCACCTGGGGCCGACGGGGCCGCACCCCGGTCGTGACGGTCAGTGGCCGCCGCTCGGGACGCCTGTCCGTGGCGGGCCTGATCGCGATGCGGCCGGGTTCGCGCACCCGGCTGTGCCACTGCGTGCTTGCCCACCCCGCAGGCAAGGGCCAGCGCCGCAGCATGAGCGAGCGCGACTTCATCGCCCTGGTCGACGGTGTCCACCACCTCGTCAAGGCGCCGATCGTGCTGGTCTGGGACCGCCTCAACACCCACGTCTCCCACGCCATGCGCAAGTTGATCGCCCAGCGCACCTGGCTGACGGTCTTCCTGCTGCCCGCCTACTCGCCCGACCTGAACCCCGTCGAATGGGTCTGGGCACACGTCAAGCGCAGCCTCGCCAACCTCGCGGTGGTCGCCCTCGACCGACTCGAAGCCCTCGTCCGCAACCGACTCAAGCGCCTCCAGTACCGGCCCGACACCCCCGACGGCTTCATAGCCGGCAGCGGCTTGACCCTCGACGGTCCAACCTCACCCTGAGAAGCCGAAGTCAGTATGCCTGATTCTGGCGCTGACTGCGGGGCGGGGCGCCGTCCTGGCGATCGCGCGGTGCCTTCGGCGGCTGGTGACGAGGACGGTCAGCGTTACCAAAGCCACCGGTCGAGGAACGCGGGCCAGGTGAAGGCCTTGTAGCCTCCGAATGCCGCAGGGTCGATCTCCTTGAGGTCGTCGGCCAGGGCCTGTAGCTCGTGCAGTGCGGCGTCTTCGTCCTCAAACGGATCTTCGAGCACCCGGGACTGGCTGAGGTGGCGCCCGAAGTGGTGGAGAGACAGGAGCCACCGTTCGACCGAACCATTGGCGAACCGGGCCTCACCGTTCCACCCGATGTGGTGGACCTCGCCGGTGACTGGCTGGACGCCGAAGGCCTGCCAATGGTCCAAGCCCGGTATCTGGGAGATCGTGAGCTTGTAGAACCGTCGACCGTCGGAGGCCACCAGCTGCGGGGATGACTCCTCCTGGTAGGGGACGTGGGTGATGATTTGCTCGGTGATCGGAATTCCGACGCTGGTCAGCAGGTGCTTTGCCTCGGCTGGGATGTCCCACTCGGCGAGGGTCTGTCGGATCGCGCGGTGGACATTGTCCGGACCGGCCCAAGCTGCAAGGTCTGCGTGGGTGACCATGACGTCCCTCCCTGGGCGTGCGACTGTGACGACCCTACGCGCTGCTCCTGGCAGCCCCGCGGGTGGTGTGCCCGTGGCTATGGGCGGCGCCGGGTGAACAGGCCCGGTTCGAGCTCGGCGAGGATGCCGAGGCTGACCAGGCGCTTGCCGCACCGAGTCCGATGGCCAGACAGGCGAGGACTGATCCGATGAGCACTGTGCTGATCGGGCGGTCCGGTTCGTCGTCGGTAGTGTTTCCGGTGTTGCCGTGCTGCGGGGCGTGTCGTGGCCTGACGCGCGGTCGATCCTGGTGGGTTTGGCGGCCGGTGGTCGGCGGGCCCCGACGACTCTCACCGTTCCCGGGCTTCCTCGGTCTGGTGGACGGCGTGACCGTCCGGGAAGCGGGAGCGGGGAGCAGGGGGCAGGGGGTGGGTCAGAGCTGTTTTCGCGGTTTCTTGTGCCCGTTGGGGTGGGCGGGTTCGGTGGGTGTGTTTTGGGTTGTGTTGATGGCTTGTCAGGGTGGTGTGTGGCGGGTTCCCTTGATGGGCCGTGAAGGGAATTTCACCACACGGTTTCTTGGTGGCTTTGGTGGGTTTTCCGGTGTGCTTCTTTTCTCCTTGCCGTTTCCTGGTCCGGATTCCCTGTCGGCGGTCCTGTGCTAGGAGGGGGAATGCCGGGGGGCGGGTCTGTGGTTCGGGTGGCGTGTGGTCCGGTGATCCGTTGTGGGTGGTCTGGGAATCCTGTGTGCAGGGTCTGGCGGACGTTTTCTCTGTTTTCTGCTTTTGTGGTTGGTCGGGGGTTGGGTGGTTGCTTCGGGGTTGCTGGGCCGCTTTTTCGGGTTGGGGTTGGGCCGTGTTCGGGTCGTGTTCCTGCCGGGGCGTTCCTGCGGGTGGGGGCGGGCCGGCGTTCCTGCGGGTCGTGTTCCTGGTGGGTCTGGCGCGGTCGGTCGGGTTCCTGCGGTGGGCGGTGGGCCGGTGGGTGTGTTCTGGGCGGTGGGCCGGTGGGTGTGTTCTGGGTGGTGGGGCGGTGGGTGGGGTGCCGGGTGTTGTGGTGGGTGATCACGGCAGCGGAGCCCCTGGTGGACGGGGGTCGACCGGGGGGTCGATTGTCCGTGCAGGGGCTCCGGTGGGTGTGCTGTCTGTTGTTGTTCGTGTGGTGTCTGGCCCGGATACGGGGATCCCGGCGGGTTTTCCGGTGGGGTCCCCGTATCCGTGGGGTGTGGCGGGGTGGTGCGGGGTGTGGCGGGTGGTGTTGGTCCGCTGTGGCCGGGTCACCGGGGGTGGTGCGGGGTGTGGCCGGGTCACCGGGGGTGGTGCTGGGTCACCCGGGGTGGTGCGGGGTGGTGCGGGGTGGTGGTTGGTTAGAAGTGGAGCATGTACTGGAAGTCGGAGCCGACGTTGTCGACGTGGAGGTGGCTGCGGGTGCCGTAGGCGAGGGGGTTGTTCCAGTTGTACTCCTCGACGTCGTAGGAGCCGTCGGAGTAGACGGCGTTGACGTAGGCGACGTGGCCCAGGCCGGGGTTGTGGACGGTGTTGACGGCGATGGCGCCGACGGTGGGGGTGGAGTCGACGGAGACGCCGGCGGTGCGGGCGGCGTTGACCCAGTTGGCGGCGTTGCCCCAGGTGGTGCCGCCCCAGGAGTTGCTGAAGTTCGGGACGCCGAGGCGGCTGGCGATGCGGTAGGCGGCGAAGGCGGTGCAGTTGTCGGCGGCGAAGCCGCGGGTGCCGCCGTCGAAGTCGTTGACGGGGCTCTGGTTGCCGCTGCTGCCGCTGCTGAGGAACTGGTGGGAGGCGTTGTTGTTCTTGAGGGTGGAGTTGAGGTTGCCCTTGGCGCCGGGGGCGAAGTCCTGGCTGGCGCCGCCGAAGCCGCTGTTGTAGTAGACGCGCACGGTCTGGTTGGTGCGGTTCCACACGGATGCGGCGTTGTTCTTGACGCACACGCCCTGGCCGGCGCCGGCGCTCTTGAAGTCGTAGCAGGTCGGCTCGGTGGCGCCGAGGTCGCTGATGGAGCCGGTGAAGTCGGAGAGGGAGCCGGCCTCGTTGCTGTTGTAGTAGTAGCAGAACTCGCCGGAGTCGCAGACGCCGTCGCGGGAGGCGGCGAAGGCGGGGGTGGAGGTGCCGATGAGGGGCAGGGCCATGGCCATGGCGGTGGCGGCAACGGTGAGCGCGGTGCGTATGGTCTTCAAGGCAGGTCTCTTTTCGTGAGGTGAGATCGACGGGTTCGTTGGTCGTGCTCGGGCGGTGCGGTGCGGTGCCCGGGTGGCGCAGTGGCGCAGTGCGCGGTTGATGGGTGCGCGCGGTGGTGCGTGGCGCGGGTGGTGCGGTGCGCAGTCAGTGGGTGCGCTGGTGGTGCGTGGCGCGGGTGGTGCATGGCGCCGGCGGTGCAGTGGTGCATGGCACGGGTGGTGCGGTGCGCGCGGTGGTGACTGGCGCGGGTGCGTGGCGCCGGTGGTGACTTGCGCGGTTGGTGCATCGCGCTGGTGGTGACTTGCGCGCGGTGGTGCCTGGCGCCGGCGGTGCAGTGGTGCATGGCGCGGGTGGTGCGGTGCGCGCGGTGGTGACTGGCGCGGGTGCGTGGCGCCGGTGGTGACTTGCGCGGTTGGTGCATCGCGCTGGTGGTGACTTGCGC
>NZ_JBHYKG010000015.1:0-21203 GCF_042741245.1 Kitasatospora sp. NPDC058965 | reverse complement strand
GCGGTGGTGCCTGGCGCCGGCGGTGCAGTGGTGCATGGCGCGGGTGGTGCGGTGCGCGCGGTGGTGACTGGCGCGGGTGGTGCAGTGCGCCGTCAGTGCGATGCGCGGTTTATGGGTGCGCGGGTGGTGCATCGCGCTGGTGGTGCAGGGGTGACTTGCGCGGGTGGTGCAGTGCGCCGTCAGTGCGGTGCGCGCGGTGGTGCCTGGCGCGGGTGGTGCGGTGCGCCGTCAGTGGGTGCGCGGGTGGTGCATCGCGCTGGTGGTGCAGGGGTGGATGGCGCGGGTGGTGACTTGCGCGGTTGGTGCATCGCGCTGGTGGTGCCCGGCGCGGGTGGTGCGGGTGGTGGGTGGTGCGGGTGGTGTGGGTGGTTAGTGGGTGCGCTGGTACTGCTCCCAGGTCTGGATGGGGATGCGGGGGCCGTCGTCGGCGCCGTGGTTGGCCAGGCCGTTGAAGCCGAGGTAGTAGTCGCCGGTCTGGTTCTGGGCGGGGGTGGACAGGTCGGTGTCGCTGATCGCGGCGGCGTGGATGTGCCAGGGCCAGTTGCCCTGGGTGGGGTTGCGGATCCAGGCGGCGAATCCGACCTCGCGCAGTGCGCGGGCGACGTCGGTGCGGGTGGTGGTGGACATGGTGTCGATGTTGATGTCGACGACGCCGCCGCCGTCGTGGGTGCCGGCGGAGGTGGGGTCGCCGCCGGGGTTGTAGGAGCCCTGGGAGAGGGTGAGGTGGAAGCCCAGGAGGCCTTCGGCGGCGGTGAGCATGTTCTGGGTGCGGGTGTCGATGGTGTAGCCGTCGCGCTGGAGTTTGGCGCCGGGGCCGATGGTGTGGGTGACGGTGAAGCGGCCCTGTCCGAGTGCGGCCAGGGAGGTGGCGCCGGGCAGTCCGTTGGCGTCCAGGCCGCTGTAGCCCAGGGAGCGCTGGAAGGCGGCGTAGGCGGTGATGGTGGTGGTGCCGAAGTAGCCGTCCACCCAGCGGGAGTCCAGGAGGTGGCGGGCTTCCAGGGCCTGTTCGACGGCCAGGACCGAGTCGTGGGCGCCGGGGGTGAGGGTGTTGTCGGCGCGGCGGGGGTCGATCTGGGCGGCCAGGACGACGGCTTCCATGTCGACCACGGGCAGCGTGGCGGTGGTGGTGGCCGGGGCCGTGGTGGTGGCGTGGGCCGGTGCGGCGCCCAGGACCAGGCCGCTCAGGACGGCGGCGGCCGCGAGCAGTCGGGTGGCGGTGGTGCGGGTCTTGGTGGCGGATGCCATGGGGTGGTTCCTTCTGGTTCGGTGGAGGTTCGGCCCCGGCCCGGTTCCCGGTGTCGGGGGCGGGCGGGGTGAGGTCGGTGGAGGGTTCCCCGCGGTGGGTGCTCGGGTGGCACTGCCGGCCGGGGGACCGGTCTGATGGAGGATCAGCCCCGTTCCTGGACCCGGTCCCTGGCCTTGTCCCGGTGTCGGGCACGGGCGGGTGCGGGGTCTGGCGGGTGGGGGCTTTCCGCGGTGGGCGCCGGGCGGCACCGCGGATGGGTGTGAGGTCTGGTGGAGGGCTCCCGCGGTGGCAGTGCTCAGGAGCACCGCGGGCGGGTGCGGGGTCTGGCGGGAGGTTCCCCGCGGGGGCAGTGCTCGGCGGCACGGGCCGGGGCAGTGGTCTGATGGAGGATCAGCCCCTGCCCCGGTCCCGGCCCCGCGCCTTGTCCCGGTGCCCGGGTAGCGGCGCGTGGGAGGTCCGGTGGACGGCTCCTCCCGCGGGGGCGGCGCTGGGCAGTGCCGTTGGCGGGTGTGAGGTCTGACGGGGGCTGCCCGCGGGGGCGGCGCTCAGCGGCGCCGTTGGCGGGTGCGGTTGTCGCCGGCGTGGTGGCCGCGGTCAAGGGGCGGCGTCGGCGCGGGCGTGCCTGCCGCCCGCTGCCTGCCGTCCGCCGTCCGCTGCCTGCCGTCTGCCGGCTCACCCGGCCGTCTGTCGCCGGCCGGCGGGGCCGGGTGGGCGGGTCGGGGTGCGGCGGGCGGGTCGGGGTGCGGCGGGCGGTTCGGTGGGCGTGGCCGGCTGACGCGTGGTGCGTTGCCCGGTCGGGGGCGGTGGTTCGTGGTGGCGGGGGCTGCCGCGGTGGCGGGTTGTGGCGCCGCCGGGGGGGGTTAGCAGCGGACGTCGGTCTTGACGGCGACGTCGCCGGCGAAGGGGATGGGGCCGGTGCCGTTCCAGCCCAGGGCCTGGGTGCACTGCGACAGGGTCGCGGCGCCGCTGGACCACACCTCCGTGACGTTGCTGTCGCACATGGGGTCCTGGACGTCGTGTCCGCCGCCGGTGACGATGGCCGCGCACACGTCCCAGCTGCTGTGGGCGGAGCGGTAGCCCTGCCACACGTAGATGTAGGAGTAGTTCTTGCCGCAGCCCTTGTACTGCTTGACCGAGGCCATCGTCTCGCCGCCGACGGTGAGGTAGGCGGTGCTGCCGATCTGCGTGACGCTGGAACAGCTGCTCGGGGTGGAGGCCTGGGCGGTCCCGGGGACCGCGACGAGCAGCGGCAGGGCGAGGGCGGCGACGGCAGCGATCTTGGGCAGGATGGGCATGGCGGAACAACCTTTCAGGAATGTGGGAATGCGGGAGGTTTTCTCGGCCGCCGCGAGGGCGTGGGAAGCAGCCTGATTCGCGGACAGGCCGGACTTCCGATTTCCCGGTGCGCTTTGACGCCGCGCTCCGGTTCGAGTCGGGTCACCTGGCGCCGGTCCACCCGCCGGCGCAACCGGTCGAGGACCTTTTGGGTGCGCGTATTTCGGCGGAATGGGTGGAACAGCTTGGGGCAATGACCGCTGCGACGGTCATGTGCGTGGTGCGCGGAACTCGGCCCGGTTCTTGCGGCGTTCTCCGCTGCTGAGAAAGATCCTGCCGTCTGTGCACGGCGATGTCACGGCTTTAGAGGTGGCACCAAGTCGCCTGGCACCTAAGTGTAAGATCGTTTAGCGGTTGCCGGCGGGGGGTCAGATCGTGTGAGGACGCTTGGCGGGGCGATTTACGGGGCACTGGCCGGGCCCGGCGGGGAGGCTTTGTGCGCAGGCCGGCGGGCTCGGCGGGGAGCCGTCCCGGCCGGGGCGCGGGGGTTGCTGTCGCGGTCGGGTCGCACGGGTTGCTCTCGCGGCTGGGGACCACGCGGTGGGCGCGGCACACGGTGGACGGGGTTGCGGTGGGGGGCCGTCAGCAACCGGCCAGGGCAGGGCCGTCCGGGGGCGGCGGCGCCAAGCGCTGTCGCCGGCTTGGGGCGGGGCCGGGCGTTGGGGGGTGGTGTCGCCGACGTGCCGGGCGGGCGGCGGCCTGTTACGGCGTGCGGGGCCGCGATGCGCGGCAAGGGCGGGATGTGCACGGCGCCCGGGGCCGGCATCCGGGGCGCGCTGTGCCGGGGGCATGCCGTGCCCAGGGCATGCGGGCGGGGCGCGGCCGCCTGCTCGGTCGGGCAACCCCCTGGGTCGGGGCGTCGACGGGCGCCGGCCGGGCCGAGGGCCGGGCCGGTGGGACGGGTGGGGCCGCGTTCCTCGGGGTGAAGTCGCTCTGCCGGTGGTCGGGTTGGGGCGGGGCCCGGCCCGGGTTGGGCCGGGTCGGTCGCGGCGGGGCAGCCGTCGACGGGGCGGGGCGGGGCTTCGCGGGCCGCGCCCGGCGGTTCCCCCGGGGTGGTGCGGGTCGGCGGAGGCGACGTCGGCCGGCATCCCGCCGCAGGAGCGACCGGGCCCACCGGCCGGGCTGGGGGCCGGGGCGCGGACCGGCAGCCGGCAGACGGCCGGCAGACGGTCGGCCGGCCGGTCCTGGGCGGCGATGAACCTTCGCCCCGGGGCCGGACGCGTGTTCAGGCTGCCCCGGTACCAGCGCGATCGGGCCGTTGCGCCGGTTGTGGGCCGCACCTGCTTCTTCCGCGCCCCGGTCGCCGCGTCGTCGCGCTCGACCGCGCTCGACCGGGCGCGATCGCCCGGTGAACCGGTTGCCGGTACGTGCGGCGGTTGCGCCGCGGCGGCTTGCCCGCGCCCTGGACGGTGTGGGGGACGTTGAGGCGCCGGCCGATCGCGGTCCTGGTCGGGGCCGGCGTCCGCCGCCGGTCCTGCCGGCCGCGGGCCGGCGGGGTGTGCTCCAACTCCTCTTCCCGCCGCGCGGACCGGCGGCCGGCCGGTCCGGGCAGTGGCTGGGGCCCCTTCGGTTTGGGGGCCGCCGGGCCGGTTGCCTCGGCCTTGATGAGGCTGCCTGGATTTGGCTCTGACCGCGGTTCCGCGAACGATTGATCTTGCTGGTGCAAGGCGGCCGATGGGGCATCCTGGTGCGATGGATGATGCCGAGACGGTGTGGCGGTCGTGGTTGTCCGGGCTCGCTCCGTCGAAGCGGACCGCCGCGGAGGCGCTTCGGACGCAGTTCGGCGCGCTCGGTGTGACGGACGCTTCCGACCGGGCGAGGTCGGAGATCGAGGAGAACCAGCCTCACCTGGCACGCTTCGCGCTGCTCCGTTCGCTGTGGCGCGGTGCCATCGACGGCTGGGCCGTGCCGGGAGCGTTGGAGCAGGTGGCGGCAGCCAGACGACTGCTGGATGCGGGGGCGGACAGGAACGACCTTGCGCTCCTGGCCCGGGCCGTTGCCTATGAGGCCGTCTTCGCCGCGGTTGACGAGTTGGACTGCGGCGGGGACGTGAACGCCTCCGGCGTGGATGTCGGCCGGGTGGTCATGGAGTCCGGGGAGGACGCGACTCCCACCGGTCGCCTCCTTGCGGGTCTTCACGAGGACTTGCTGACGATGGACCCGAGCGGGCGCGACGGCGAGGACCTGTGGCAGTAGGCCGCCGAGCTTGGCGATTGCGTGGTCACGGCCGGGCGAGGACCCGGATGCGGAGGAGTCGAAACGAGGCGCGGCCGTCCGGGGGCGAGCAGTGCTGGAACCGGTCGGTGGTGCCATACTCCGGACGTGACGAGCGAAGCCGCCCCCGCGGCCGAAGACCTGCCTGTCCCGGCCGCGGTATTGGCCGAGACTCACTGGGGTTCGCTGCGCCATGGCATGGGTTCGGCCGAGGACGCACCTGAGATGCTGACCGGGCTACTGGACACCGACGAGCGCGTGCGGTCCCGAGCTCTCGACTACCTGCACCACGTAGTGCATCAGACTCGCAGTCCGTGAAGGCCGCCGAGACCGTCGGGCGGGACAGCCGCGGCTACGACGCGGCCAAGAAGATCAACGGACGCAAGCGCCACCTGGTCGTGGACACCAAGGGCCTGCCGCTGTTCGTCATGGTCACCCCAGCCGACATCACCGACCGCGACGCGGCCAAGGAAGTGCTGTTCCGGCTCCGCCTGATGCACCCGGAGATCACCATCGTCTGGGCCGACTCCGCCTACGCCGGACAACTCGTCACCTGGGCGAAGAAGTACCTGAACCTCACCATCAAGACGGTCGACCGGCCCATGGACGCCAAGGGGTTCGTCGTCCTGCCCCGCCGCTGGGTGGTGGAACGAAGTCACGCCTGGGTGATGCACGCCCGCCGACACGCCCGCGACTACGAACGCCTCGTCCAGCACTGCGAGTCGCTGATCACCTGGGCCGCGATCACGCTGATGACCAGGCGCCTCACCCAGAGACAGTCCCGCCGCAAAGGCCAGCCGCCACCCCGAGAAGCCCAGCGGGACTGACTGCTATTCAGGAATAACAGGCCCCAGACCCCCGCGAAGGCCTGCCAGGACCCACTGTCCCACGACCACACGCGGTCCGTCTGCGGATTCGCCTGCGTCGAGGCGCACATGCTGACCAACCGGGTAAGGACGCTTGGCCAGCACGTGCGACCCGCCCTGCGAGTATCACTCGTGGACGACCTCCGCGGAGACGAAGTCGTGCGGGGCGAGTCGGCAGCCGGCCGGCGGGAAGGTGCCGAGGACCGTTCCGGTGGGAACGGTGCCGTCGGGGCCGGCCAGGCGGGCGAAGGCGGTGCCGTAGAAGTTCTTGGCGCTGCGCTCGCTCACGTCGGTGTAGGAGATCTGCAGGCCCGCCGAGGCGAGGGCTGCTTTCGCTGCTGTGCGGTCCAGGCCGGCCAGGTCGGGCACGATGGCGGTCTTGGCCGGATCAGTGAGCGGCTCCGTGGACGGCGTGGGCGCGGGCAGCGTACGGATGGTGCACCGGTTGAGCACAGTGGGAAGGACAGCCCCGTCCGGGCCCGCCGGGCCCGCCGGGCTCGCGGCGGGGGCGGTGGCCGCGGCCGGCTTGGACGAGGGGGCGAGGACCAGGGTCACGGTCACGACCGCGGCCAGAGCGGCGGCCGAACCGGTGAGCGCGAGGACGCCCCGGCGCCGGCGGGTGCGCCGCACGATGGCGGCGGAGTCGAAGGCCGGCGCGGGGGCCGAGCGTGCGAAGTCTTCCATGCTCTGGACCAGTGCCTTTCCGAAGTCGTCGTCAGTGCCCAGCTGGTGGGAAGTCATCGTCGTCACACGCCTTCACGGTCGAGCGGGGCGAGCGGGCGCCCCGGTGATCGGTGCGCCTCGCGCAGCTTGGCCAGGGCCCGGGACAGCTGGGATCGCACCGTGCCGGGCGAGATGTCGAGCAGGTCGGCGATCTGCCGGTCGTCCATGTCGTGCAGGTAGTGCAGGACCACTGCGGTGCGCATCCTGATCGGCAGGGCGAGCAGGGCCGTCGCGAGTTCGTCCCGTAGGTCGGCCAGCGCGAACGGGTCACCGTCGGCGGGCCGGTCGACGAGCTCGACGGGCTCGCCGGCCCGCTGCCGTCGATGCCAGCCGTCGATGGCGAGGTTCACCACCATCCGGCGCAGGTAGGCCTCCGGCGAATCGGCCGCGCAGATCCGCTGCCAGCGCCGGTAGGCCTTCTCCAGCGCCTCCTGCACCACGTCTTCGGCCGTCTCCCGGCAGCCGGTCACCAAGAAGGCGGTGCGAAACAGCGCCGCCGAGCGCTGCTTCACGAACTCGCCGAAATCGATGCCCTCAGTACTCCCCCTGGGTCGCCAACGCGCAATCACCGGCGGCCTGCCGATGCTTCCATGTGCCCCTCCTCGATACCGACTGCCTGGATGACTGCCATGCACGACGATTTGCTGCACGACGAGGAGAGAAGTGACCTACATCACATATGACGGGGCCCGTCGCCACAGCCCGGGACCAACCATGTTCGATTCCCCATCCGAGGAACCGCTTCGCATGCCCTCAGAAACAGGTACTGAACCCGCCCCGTGCGTGTGCCGCACGGCGAGGGCATGCCCGCCGCGCCGACGCCTCCCAGGCACCTGCGACACGGGCGGGCCCGCACCGAACGGCCGCCTCGCGGCGGCTGTTCGGTGCGGTGGCCGGGGGAGTTGCAGGGGTGGCAGGCCGCCTGCTTGACGCACGCGCAGCTGCAGGATCTGCCTGAGCTGCCGGAGGCTCGGACGCGGGAGGCGGTCCGGCAGCTGTTCGACGACCAGCTGCGGGTGCGGGAGCGGGTGCGGGTGCAGATCGAGTGTGACTGAGTGGGATACCTGTCACCGGGTCGGGTGCGCGGCCTGGGGTGCATCACCGTTTGAGCTTGGCAACTGTCACGGTTTGGGCGTTGGTGTTGTCACCGGCTGCGCTTTTGCGGGTTGTTGGCACCGATCGGGGGGTTCCTACCAGTCAACTGTTCCATCGCCGGGGAGCATCGGTGGGTGGACCGGCTCGGTGTGTCTGCGGTCGTCATGATGCAGCATTGCCCGGGCCACGCAGTGGAGCCATGCGGCCAGGCTCGGCCAGCCGACGAAGCGGGCGGAGTCGTCGTGGGCGGCCCTTCCGAGGTGGTCGTGCCACATGCCTGGGCCTGCGTCGATGAAGTGCTCGTCGCCGTCGCTGCCCGCGAACGGAACCCACAGCGTTCCCCACCACGGGTCGTCCTGCTGGTCCGGATCGTCCGCGTTCCAGATCTGCATCCGCATGTCGCGGATCTCGACGATCTTCTCCGTGGAGTACAGGGGGCCGCACGGGAGAACACCGAGGTGGGCGTCGTCCCCGTCGTGGCAGAGCAACGACTCGCGCAGGTCGGTCGGGATCGCGAATCCGAGCTGCTCCTCGGCTCGCTCGATGGCTTCCGGCGATGCAGGCGGCCGGAGCTCGGCCAGGCTGGCCGGTGCGTGTTTCGCCAGCCAGGCATCGATGAGGTTCCAGGACTCGGCCACCGAAGCGATCACCGGGCTGACGCCGATTCGTGGGGGTTCGATCACGAGTCGTAGCCTCCCAGAGCGCTGCGACAGTGACGGTTTCCGCACTCACGTGACAGATATCGCGCTCAGTCACCCCGAGCGGCGGCTGCCGGGGGCGGTGGGCGTCGAGTGGGTCGGGCGGCCGTGGTCGGGCGCGGCCGGTCGGGCGCGGCCGGTCGTCCGGGCTTGTCCGTGGCGGTCGGGAAGGTGACGGTGGCCCGGATCGCCTGCCGTGGCGGCGGGGTGGCCGATCTGCAGCCGGCCGGCGCGGTGCTGGGCCTGTCCGCCGGGATGCACGGCTACGGGCCGGCCGGGCTCGTCGCCCTCGGGGCGTTTTGCGGCCCGTTCGCGGGTGCGCGCGGGCGGGTCGGCGCGGTCACCGGCGCCGGGTCCGGTCGCTGACGGTCGGCGCGGCTGGGGACATCGACTTTGTCTACGGGTTGGTGCCCGGGCGTGTACCGGCGCCGCCGTGCCGGTGTTGGCGGTCGACGGCAGGGGCGTGGTGGCAGGGCTGGAAGCGCTGCGGGACGCGACCGTGAGGGCTGCTGCCGCGAAGGGCGTCAGCACGGTGCGCACCCGCCCGCGCGAGGCGGACCCGGCCGGTTGCCGGGGGAGGAGCCGGGCTGCGAGCGGACGGGTGTCCGCGGAGCGTTCGCGACGCCGGGCCCGCGGTCTGCGCCGGGTCTGCCGTCGGTGCCGGGTTCGCGGGCCGTGTCGGGCCTGCCGTCCGTGCCGGGCCTGCGGTCTGCGGGTCGGTCAGGAGGCGAGCAGGTGCCACTGTGCGAGCAGGGGTGTGTTTTCGAGGGCGCGGTGGCACAGCCGGCGGGTGGCCTGTTCGGCGTCGGCCTCGTTGTCGGCGAGGAGGAAGACCGCCAGGCCGATGCGTCCGGGTTCGACGTGCACCCGTAGGTGTTCCACCCGGTCGGCGGGCTCGGCGTGCGAGCGGATCACGTAGGCGAGGAGCTGCGGATCGATCGGGGTCGAGGCCGGGCCGACCAGCTGAGTGGTAATCAGGTGCATCGCGGTTCCGCAAAGTTGGAGGACTGGCAGGGGATCGGTGAGGACCTCATGAGCCTGACGGCTTGATGAAGATCCTGCCAGACACAGCTCGTGGCGTCACGGAAACGGAGCGTGCAGGATGGTGCCAGTCCACATGCTGCACGACACCACGCGGGAAGGCCCGTTCGCACCGGGCACCGTGCCGCCGGGCACCAGGGGGAAGGCCCGCTCGCGCCGGTTCTCGTGCTGCACGGCGCGACGCGTGATAGCCCCCGGCCGTCGGTGGTCGTGCCGCCCGGCGCCGGCGCGAGGGCCCCGCCGCCGGTCCTCATGCTGCACGGCGCCGCGGGGGAAGGCCCTTTGGTGCCAGTGGCTGTGCCGCCCGCCGCCGGGGGAGGGCCCGGCGGCGCCGGTCGTCACGCGGCCCGGCACCCGGGGCAGGGGCCTGTCGGTGTCGGTCGTCGTGTGCCCCGGGGTCGGCCGGTAGGGGCGGGGCGGGCGGGTCGGGGGCGCTACAGCCAGCCGCGTTTGGCGGCGTTGACGCCGGCTTGGAAGCGGCTGGTGGCGTCCAGGCGCACCATCAGGTCGGACATCATCCGGCGTACGGTGCGCAGGGACACGCCGAGTCTGCGGGCGGTGACGACGTCGGTGCAGCCGGTGTTGGCGATCTCCAGCAAGGTGCGTTCCAGCGGGGTGCAGCCGTTCTCGTCGGCGGGGGCGGCCTCGCCGAACGGGGTGGCCACCGACCAGACCTGTTCGAAGAGTGCGCAGGCGGTGGCGACCACGCCCGGGTCGCTCACCTCGAGTGCGCCTTGGCGCGGGTCGTCGGGGTCCAGGGGCAGCATCGCGATGCGCCGGTCGATCACCACCAGTGGGACCGGGACGGTGGGCACGGTGCGCATCTGGCCGCCCTTGGAGGTCATCCAGCGGGCGTAGGCGAGGGTTTCGGCGTCGTTGCGGAAGCTGTCGCGGCACACCGCGCGGATCACCACGCCGCGTTCCAGGGCCTGCTGGTTCACCGGTGTGGCGGCGCTCCGGGCGTCGGCGCGGTGCGCGCCGCCGGGGTTCAGCGACAGGCACTCGGTCTCGGTCAGCAGTTGCAGCTCCTCCAGGCGCGAGCGCACCGCGTCCAGGCCCTGCCAGTGCATGGCGCCGTAGTCCTCCGCGGTGGGCATGTGCTCGGCGGTGATCGCCGCGATCGCGGCCCGGGCCGTCTCGACCTGTGCCTGCTTGGCCACCGCCTCGGCCTCGGCGGCCGCCAGCAGGGCCGCCAGGCCCACCTTGGGGTTGACCGGGCGCAGTCCCAGGCCGGCGCTGTCGGAGGGCTTGAGCAGGGCCAGGTCGCCCAGTTCGTTGAGGGCGTCCCGGACTTGGGAGGCGGGCAGGGCGGTGGCGGCGGCCAGGTCGGCGACCCCGTGCCGGGGGTGTCGCAGCATGGCCCGGTAGATGGCCTCGGCAGGACGGGACACGCCCAGGTTTTCCAGCATCAGCTTCCCCGTTGAGCTTGGCAGTCAGGCACGGGACAGTCTCCCGAGCCGGTGAAGGGAAGATCAAGTAGCGGGTGCGGGGCGGTACCGGCCGGACGTCCCCGCCGCCTGCGCCGCGCGCGCGGCAACGCGTACTCCCGGGAGCCCCTGCCCGGGCCCGGCCCGGGCGGGCTGTCCTCAACGTGCCAGGCATCTTCGTGCACGTGCTTTCCCGGTGACTGGGCCCGCGCACCCTGCCAGGATTCCTGGTGTCGGAGGGAACAACACCAGGTGGTGCCGCTCCTTCGGCCACTTCCCCGTCTGCGCCGCGTAGTTGGAGTCTGCCGTGCCGCGGTTCACCGCTGTCCTGCTCGTTGCCCCGATCACCCCGGGCGCCGGCGCCGCCGTGTCGGCGCCGACCGCCCACTCCTCCGGCGTGCCGGTGCGCCCGCTCGCACCGGACGGCTACGGCCGGGGCGAGGGGCACCCGAGCTGAGCCGCGCACCCGAGCTGAGCTGTGCAACCGAGCTGAGCTGTGCACCCGAGCTGAGCTGTGCACCCGAGCTGAGCTGTGCACCCGAACACGGCGCCGGGCCCGGCGCAGCGGCACAGGGCCGCGCGCCCGCCCTTCCCCGGACCGTCACACTGAGAGATTGGGATGAACCCCCATGCGTGAAATCCTCCGCCGCGCCACCGTCGGTGCCGCGCTGGGCGCCGCCGTCGTCGGCGGCCTCACCTTCGCCGCCGGGCCCGCCTCGGCCGCCGGCTGGGGCTGCTCGGGCACCGAGGTCTCCGGCTCCCCGTACGCGCTGACCACCAGCTCGGGTGCCGTGTACTCCTACGCCCACCTGTTCTACGACTCGGCGACCGGCAACAACTGCGCGGTGAACGTCAAGGCCGGCAGCCTGTACGGCGTCGCCAGCTACACCGACGTCACCCTCTACGAGTGCTCCGGGGACACCCCCGGCCAGTGCTCCGAGATCATGGTGGCCCCGGACGAGAGCAAGACCTACAAGTACTGGGCCGGCCCGGTGACGGTCCCCGGCCGCGGCCACTGCGTGCGCCTGTTCGCGGAGACCGACAACGCCGCGGGCAGCGTGGACGCGACCTACGACAGCGCCGTGGGCTTCCACTGCTGACCGGGCGGGCCGCGGCCGGCCGTCCCACCGCCCGGCACACGGGCGGGGCGGCCCGACACGGGAGGGGAGGGGCAGTCGTGCACCGGACCACCAGGCGCCTTGCCGCCCGGGCCGCGGTGGCCGCGCTGCTGGCCGCCACCGCGGCACTGGGCTGGCCGGGCGCCGCCTCGGCCGCCGGCTACAACGGCGCCTGCGGCGCGGGCTACAGCGTCATCGACTCCAAGCCGTTGAACGCCGGCACGGTCTTCCTGACCTGGAACAGTTCCACCGGCCAGAACTGCGTGGTGACGATCCGCAACACCCCGGGACCCGCGCAGCTGATGTCCGCCTCGATCCGGCTGTCCGGATCGGGCCAGTGGACCAACGACGTCAACTACTTCACCACCTACGCCGGCCCGGTCAAGGTGACCGCCCCGGGCCACTGCATCGACTGGCAGGGCGCGATCGAGGACAACAGCGCCGGCGAGTTCGACTCGCACTGCAACTGAGCCCGCACCGCAACCAACCCGCACGCCAACGGGGCCCGCACTGCAACGCACCTCGCACCCCAGCGGGGCCCGCGTCGCAACGTACCTCGCACTGCAACTGACCTCGCACCGCAACGAACCTCCCACGCCAACTGACCTCGCACGCCAACGCACCTCGCACCGCCGCCCGGCCCGCACGGCAACGGGGCCCTCAGGCCCGCGGCCGGGCCGGCGCCACCGTGCACACCCCGGCCCCGTCCGACCCGCGGCCGGGCGAGGCGGTGAAGCGCACCGGCCGGGCCCGGCACCGCCCCGCACCCGTGGGCGCGGTCGCCCCCGACCGGTCGGCCACCACGGTGGCCGCACCGGGCGGCCCGGCCGCGCCGAACACAACACCCATCCGCCCGGGACGGCGCAACAGCGCGCCACCCAGGCACATGTCACCCACACACGACGCAGGACCAGTGAAGCCGGCGGCCCCCGCCGTGCACGTCCCGGCGGGGCGCCGGCCACCAGGGCGCCCCCTGGGCCGGCCGCTGGTCGCACTGCAGCCGAAAGGAACACCTCGCATGCCGCTCCACCACTCCACCGACGGCAAGGCCACCACGAACGGCAAGGGCCGCAGGCGACTGCTGCGGGCCGGCGTGACCGCCGTCGCCGCGGCCAGCGCGCTGTGCCTGGCCGGCAGCAACGCGATGGCGGCCGACACCCAGGCCGCCAGCTTCACCCTGTCGCAGGGGGACTGGTACCCCGGCAGCAGCTACGCGGTCGGCTCCGGATACTCCGGCTCGACGTACCTGACGACCACGCTCACCTTCCGCTCCGACGGCAACCTGGTCCTCATCCAGAACGACGGCGACCAGCCCGCCGTCGTCTGGGCCTCCGGCACCGCCAACAAGGGCGTGGTGCGCCTGGACTGGTCCCAGTCCGGCTACGTCAAGCTGCTGAACTCCTCCGGCGGCACCGTGTGCACCATGGGCGCCCTCAACCCCGCCCCCGGCGGCCACGCCGAGGTCCAGGGCGACGGCAACCTCGTCTTCTACAACACCAGCGGGCACGCCACCTGGTCCACCGGCACCTACGGCGACCGCGTCGGCGCGCCCGGCGCCAACCTGAACTACTGCTTCACCTGATCCGACAAAGCCCCCCGCGCACCCCCGCACCCTCCCGGCACACCACGAAGGCCCGGCACCCGCTGCGCACCGCCCCGGCCCGCACCTGCTGCGCACCGCCCCGCACCTGCTGCGCGCCGCAGGCCGCCGGGCCCGGCTCCCGGCAGGGTGGTCCGCGGATCCCGGCTGCCGCGGAGCGACCAGGCGGCCGCCGTGGCCTGCGAGTTGCCTCCACCGCACCCGGCGGGCGGCCGGCACCCGATCGCCCCGCCCTGCCGGTGCGGGCCGTTGCGGCGGGGGCAGCGGGCCGGTGTGCACGATTGCCGATCCGCTGCCTTCCACCTGTACGCGGTGTCCCGCCGGAGGCTTCCCCGGCATCCGGAGCCGGCGTGGGGCCGGCGTCTGGGGCCGGTGTGGGGCCGGTGGTGTCCCGGCCGGGGGAGCGGGCGCCGGTGCGGCGGGCGGCGGTGCGGCGGGCGGCGGTGGTGAGGGGGGCTTTGAATCTGGTTCTGACCGCGATTGCCGTGAATGATCCTGGAGTCGCTTGACCCGGTGCGACCGTTCCAGGGCCGGCTGGTTGGATGACCGCATGACGGATTGGTCGGCGCTCACCGACGCGTGCGGTTCCGCGGAACATGTGCCGGGCCTCCTGGACCGGTTCGAGGCCGATCCGAGCGGTGTGTGGTCCGAGCTGATGGACCACCTGTGTCCGCAGCTGGACACCGCCTTGACCGCCGGCTTCGCGGCACTTCCGCGCTTGGCCGAGATCGCGACCGGGGGCAGCCCGAAGACCTTGGACTGGGTGTTGCTGGCAGCGGGAGCAATCGCTTCCTGTGCGCCCGGGCCGGCCGATCCTGACAGCCCCCTGGTGCTGTTCCCGGCTTCGATTGCGGTCCTGCACGAGCTCACTGATCGCCGCCTGCGCGAGACGGCGGGGGGCGAGGACTACGTGAACCTGCTGCAGGCCCTGCTCTCCTTCGAGGGCGTCGAGATCTGGGACCGTTCGCTGGATGGCCTGCGGACCGGGGAGTATGAGGTCGACTGCCCCTCCTGCGGCGTCAACATGTTCGTGGTGATCGGGCAGGACGACGACGACTGCTTCTGCTGCACCGACGACTGTGCACTGCGGGAAGTGCAGAAATTTCCGCTCCAACCGGCGCGAGCGCAGGAGCTGTCCGCGCTGGCGCAGAGGCTGTTCACGCGGGCAGTGGCGGATGGCCAGGAGGGCGTGGCTCGTGGCGTCCGGTACCTGTTCGGGCGGGCCGCCTGCCCGGACTGCGGGACCGGCTTCTCGGTGGCCGAGCGGGTGGTGGCGGGCTGGATTCCGTGACGTGACCGAGGCTGTGTGCGGGTTGAGGGTTCGAGTCCGTAGTAGTCGGAAGCCGGCTCGGCCGCACACGGCTCTCTTGATCGTTTTCACACTTCTCTGTGGAATCGGCGATGTCGAGCCGTGTACTTGTGCATCACGTCGAGGTGGTGACGATCCCGGTGAGGCACTGGGTCGTCCCGGCCCGGGGAGGCTGAAGACCGCGTAGACGTCAGCTGGCCGGGTGCGGATGCTGCCCTGCCGCCGGCACCGGTGCGGGCACGGGCCGTTCCCGCACCGGTGCGCGGTGCTACCTTGCGGCGGTGAGCGCACACACGACGCCGTCCTCGCTGCTGGCGGCCCTCAGACCGCAGAACCAGGACAGGCTCTACGACTTCTACCGGGACCTGCGAAGCACCCACGACCTCTACTGGGACCGCACACTGAACGCCTGGGTCGCCACGGGCCACGAGGTGGTCACCGCCACCGCGAGCGACCCGCGCTTCTCCTCGGTGCGCTACCCGGACATCGAAGCGGTGTCCGAGGAACTGCGCCCGCTGGCACGGGTCCTGAGCCGCCAGATGCTCTACAGCGACGCCCCCGACCACACCCGGCTGCGGTCCCTGCTCAGCAGGGCCTTCACACCGCGGGCCGTGGCGGCGCTGAGCACCCGGATCACCGACGAGGTCGACCGCATCCTGGCCCCGGCGCTGCCGACGGGCCGCCTGGACATCGTCGCCGACCTGGCCCGGCCGCTGCCCCTGGCCGTCATCTGCGACCTCCTGGGGGTCCCGGAACAGGACCGGCCCGCCCTGTCCGCCTGGTCCGACCCGATCGCCGCCGCCATCGGCAGCTCCCGCCTGGACGCCGAGGAGAGCCGGGCCGCCTCCCGCAGCATGGAGCAGATGCTCGCCTACCTGCGCGCGCTCCTCACCCGCGAGGACGGCCCGCCCCAGCCCCACACCCTGCGCGCACTGCTGGCCGCCGGCACCCAGGACGGCGACCGGGACTTCGAGGAACTCCTCGCCAACTGCGCCCTGCTCCTGATCGCCGGCCACGAGACCACCACCCACTTCATCGGCAACGCCGCCCTGGCCCTCCTGCAGCACCCGCAGGCCGCCGACCAGTTGCGCGCCCGACCGCAGCTGATCCCCGCAGCGGTGGAAGAACTCCTGCGCTACGACAGCCCGGTGCAGCTGATGCTGCGCCGGGCCCGCCACGACCTCGACCTCGCCGGGCGCCCCATAGTCGCCGGGCAGGCGGTGCTCCTGGTGTGCGGGGCCGCCAACCGCGACCCCGCGGTCTTCCCCGACCCCGACCGGCTGGACTTCCAGCGCCCCGGCGCACGGCACGTCGCCTTCGGCTACGGACCGCACTTCTGCCTCGGCGCGGCACTGGCCCGCCTGGAGGGCGTCATCGTCCTGCAGGCGCTCCTCACCCGCCTGCCCGACTGGAAGCCGGCCGGCCCCGCCCCGTCCTGGCAACGCAGCCTCAACTTCCGCGGCCTGACCGGCCTGCAGGTCACCTTCACCCCTTCCCCCACCCCACGCACCACCACCACCGCCCCCTCGGCCGCGCCCGCCTGAGCCCGCCCCGCCCGTCGCACGGCGACGCCACGGCGCACGTTCGGGGCGACCCCGACCGGACGAGACGTGGTGCACGTCCTGCCACCGGCACCGGGATCCGCCGCAGCCCCGGCGGCGCGCCCGGCCCGGCCCACGCCGACCGGTACCCCGATCGCCGACCGGTCCTGCGCCGTCCCGTCCTGCGCCGACCGGTCCTGCGCCGTCCCGTCCGGTGCGCCTGGGCGGGGCGGGGTGCCGTGTCCGGCCCAGGCGCACCGGGGGGGCGACGGCCGCGCGTGACGCGGCCGTGCAGGCAGTGGCCGGGGCGGGCCGGGCGTGCTGAGCCTGGCGGTCCCGGAAAGGCCGTCAGGCCGCTGCGGCCGGGCCCGCCCGGCTGCCGCGTTCCACGGGGCGGTCGGCACGAGCGGGCACAGCCGGCCTCGAACGCCTCCGACTGCGCACTGGACGGCCCGGCACCGCGCCGCCGCAGCCACCGTGCCGCGGCCCTGGGGTTCGCCGCCGCGCCGCCGTACGCCGCCGCTTGACGGCCCGTCAACGCACACACGCAGGTGCGGGCGGCCACCGGACCCGGCGGGCTCCGCACCTGCGCGTGGTCCCGGGTGTCAGCGGGTGCTGTTCCGCGCCCCGGGGGCGCCGGGTTCGGGCACGCGGTCGAACTGCTCGGCCACTGTGCCGCTGTGCTCGATCGCTGCGGTGAGCAGCGCGGCGACGATGTCGTGCTTGGGGGCACCGGTGCGGCGGTGGATCTCGGCGACGCACGCCGAGAAGCTCTCGCAGACCTCGCGGTCCAGGTACCAGGACCGGCGGGTCATCACCGGCTTGGGCCGCGGCGGCGGCGGGGCGGGAACGTGCTGAGCGGCTTCGGTGCGCCGTTGCAGCATCGTCGTCCACCACGAGGTGTCCGGTACGGGCAGGCGCCTGTGCGGGCCGGCCGGGGTGGGCTGCGGGTCGGTCATGGAGGGTGCTCCTGCCGTTGGGCGCGGACGACCGGTGATACGGGCGAATCCGCAGGTGGGGGCGCCTGTGGCGCCCCGCCTCCTTGGGAAACCTACAAAGACCCCGCCCTCCGCTGGTCGGCGAACGCATCGCGTCCGACAATCGCGTCTCGTACGGTGGGGGAGTCTGGGGGCCCGCGGGGTTGTTGCCTCAACACCGCGGGCCGCACGTCACCTGCCGGCCAGCGCGGTCAGTACGGTGATCAGGCCGATCGTGACCAGAATCGCGATCAGGCGGACGGTCCGGGTACGGTCCTCAATCGCTGTCTGGACCGTCCGCCAAAATGCCCTTCCGAACATGGGCGACACCTCCCTCCCAGGCGCAGCGGCGCCGTTGATTAAGTGTCAGAGAACGGCCGTTGTGAGACGGGCACGTCGCACAACGAAGACCGGCCGACCGTCTTGTGGGGTTCTTCCAGACGGCCTCCGCCCCCGCCCCGGGCGCGCAGCCGCACCCCGGCCGGTCTCACCTCGAAGCCGCTCGGTCCCGCCGGGCTCCCCACCCGTGCCGGGTCGGCCCGCACCCCCTGCCGGGGGCGGCCGGCCGCCGGGCATCTGACGGCCCCTCGGGCCCCCGCCCCGGCCCCGGCCGGCACCACCCCGGCCCCGGCCGGCACTGCGGCGCCGGTCCCGCGCACACCCGGGGCCTCGCGCACCGCCGAGCCGGCAGCAGGCCCCGGCCCGCGACCCCCTGGAGCCGGCTGCAACCCGCGACTGCCCGCCCTGTCGGCAGCCGATCACCGCTCGTCGCGCTGCCGGCCGACCCGGGACGCAGCAGCCCGGCCCTTCGTCGGCCGCATGCCCGGTGGTCCTCCGCTGCGGCGAGTGCCATGTTCTGATCCGCCGTCAACCCTCGGGGCCCGCCCGCCTTCGGTCGGCGGGCCCCGATGCGCTCTTCCTGCTCCCCGCCTTCCTCGGACCGTTGATCGGTCCGGCCAACGGGGGAACAGGGAGCGGGCTTGGCCGTTTTCGCGGCTCCGGCCGCGTTTTCGTGACGGCTGCGGCTGCCCGGTCAGTACGGTCGGGCGATTCCGTGGTCCTCCAACGCCGCGGCGTAGCGGGCCAGCAGGCCGTCGAGGTCTGCGAGGAGAAGTGCGGCGACCTCGTGGGCTTCGCCTACGTCACCCCGGTCGCAGGCCTCCAGGATCTCGGCCACCTCCGCGCGGATGACCGAGAGGGAATCGCCCTGGATGAGCACGCCCGGGAACCGGCGCGGGGGCAGGCGCACGACGGCGTTGTTGCCGGGATCGGTGAACAGCTCAGCAGCTATGTGTTCCACCAGGCCATCCAACAGGGGACACGACGATCGCGACCGGCCGCGGTCCTCTCCGCCCGGGCCCCGACCCCGCGGCGCTCCTGCGCCGCGGAGCCGACGGCAGGGCCTACGGCACGGCCTGCGGCGAGTCGAAACGTCCCGCGGCAGGCCGTGGCGGTGGGGGTTCGGACAGCAGCTTCTCGGCGAACGCCCGGCCCCCGCTGTCGCGGCCGGTCCGCTCCGGCCCCGCGCGACCCGGCCGGCGACGGTGCGCGCGGGGCCGGATCTGCCACCACCCGGGCCGGGCAGACCTGGTGCCCCGGGCGGGGACCAGGGGCTGCTCGCACGTCGGGGGCAGGGGAACCGGCTCCGCAGCGGGGGCGTCAGCGGTCGCGGAGCGGGGGGCGTCGGCCGGGTCCTGCGACCCCATGGCCTGCTTGAGGCGCCTGACCTCCTCCTCGGCTGCGGCGAGCCTGCGGCGGACGTCCGACAGGACCGTGCTGCCCCCGCGGTCGTAGGTGTCGACCCGCTCCCACGCCGCGATCCAGTCGCGCTCGCGGGCGGGGCCCACGCCGCAGGCCCGGACGAACTCGACCAGGACCGGCCGTGAGCAGTCCCTCCGGCCGCACAGCACCCCGTGCAGGGTGCTGTGCGGCAGGTGGCTGACCCCGTTGCGAAACGCCCGCTGCTCCAGCTCCCGCAGGGAGGGGTTTCCGGCGCGCAGCCGCAGCCGGGACATGGCGTGGAGCAGCTCGGCCCGCTCCGTGATGTACCTCAGGGCCTTGACCGGCCGGGCAGACATGGCCGTCGCCACGGCCTTGCGGCCTTGAGGGCTGCTGCGGGCCCTGATCCACAGGCGCTCGGCCTCGCGGACGGATCCGCCGCAGGCCCGGGTGTAGGCCTCGGCCACCGCCCAGGTCGGCGTCGAGCGGCCCCCGTCGGCCCGCCACAGGGTGCTGGTGGAGACGGGCATGCCCGCCTGCGACGTCTTGTGCGCCAGCTGGCTGTAGGTCAGGCCCGAGCGCTCGCGCAGCGACCGAAGCCACTGCGCGAGCACCCGGGTGTTCTGCTCAGCCAGGGCACTGTTCTCGCGCCCCACCGCGCTCTCCTAGCAGGCCCGGCGGACGGCGGGCGCCGCGGCCAGGCGGCGGGCCAGCTCGACACCGAGCGTCCCCGCCACGGTCAGCGTCGTGATGGCGGTCCGCGCCGGCATCCCGTTCACGATCAGGGCGGCGGCCAGGAGCAGGACGACGACCACGACGACCGTCTCCGAGGCCGGCACCCGGGGGCCGCTGTTCGCCGTCGCCTTCTCGACGCACGCCGCGTTCGCGGGTGCGTTCTTCCTACTGTTCAATTCTTCCTCCTGGCTCGTTGCCACTCGATCAAGGCCCAGGAGCAGTGCGGCCGGCCTTCCAGAGCCGGGCGGACATGGACCTCACGCATACCCTGCGGCGTCTCGAAGCAAGGCGTCCACCGGCTCCGAGCCATCCGTTTCACTTTGTCCCACCGCACGTTGAAACAGGATCAGGTGCAGGTGCGCACGTCGGCGGGCGGTCGGCGGGGCCGCTCGGCCCGCGGGCAGCGGGCGCGCATCCCACGTCGTCGGGACGAGGGGGGTTGTCCGGCCGCGCCGGAACGCCGATCCTCTGGAGGGCGACAACCCGACGCCACCGGGTAGTGCCCAGGCACTTGCGCCACCAAGTGCCCATCGGAGAGGAGGGGAACATGACCACCACGACGCCGCCGACCGTCTCGCGGGTCCTGGCGGACGCGCGCCGGGACCGGGCCGTGCGGTGCCGGCGTGCGGCCCGTCCTCCGAGCGAGCCTCCCCGCCCCCGCCCCCCTCGTTCCCGTCTCCGAGCCCGGGCACTGCCCCGGCCCAGGGACCGCGGCAGCACCGATGAGGTCCGCACGCCACAGCCCCCGCCCGCCAGGGGCCCGGACCAGGACGGCATCCTCCCGGCCGCCTGCAGCCCGGTCGTCGCCGAACCGGCCCCCACCCCTCCTGCACAACCGCGCCTGCCCGCGGGACAGAGGCATCGCCTCCCGTTGCGGCCTCCGGCCGCCCGCCTGCGGCCGTGCCGGCACACCGCGTCCGTGCCGCCGCCTCCCCTTGCCGCACGATCGCCACACGATGCCCGCGCGCCTGTCCGGACGACCACAGGTCAAAGACCCGGGACACAGCTCACCCATGCCCCCGTCCGCTCGGACGGGTCCTCCTGACGCGGTCTCCCCGGCCGTTGCCACTCGACACCACCAGGGGAAACCGGCCGGCCTTGTTCCAGCAGGGCCGGCCCGGGTGCGGCACCATGCCGCACCCAAGCTTGCACATCCGTCCGGCCCGGACGGATGTGCAGGCACCACCACGCCCGGGTCCGGGCCGGACACCCCGACCGCTGCCCGGCTCACCATCGCGGCCGTTGTCGCACAGGACACCGCGCGGCCGTGCCGCGCGCAGGTTCCCGGCCGAAGGCAGCACTCGATTCCCGGCCTTCTGCCCCCGAAGGGCGGGGCCAAGGGGGGAGCTTTCCCACGGCCGATCGTCGGCCCGCCGGGGGACCGCTGCGCGAACCGCTCGTCCACCGGCGCTCCAGGACCACGCCCCGAGGACCGGGGAGAGGCCCGCGCCGGCGGCAGAAGGCGCACTCGGCAGTGACCCGGGAGCAGCCGGCCCGGGCACTGCGGATCGGCCCGCGGCACCGCACCGCGATCGGGACCGGCGCGAGCAGCCCCGGCC